>JAIVHR010000170.1 GCA_020200935.1 Sphingomonadales bacterium | reverse complement strand
GACCTGCTGCTGCCCGGCATCGCCACCTGCCGCGAATGCCATGCCGGCGAAAATGGCGGCGGCGAGCGTGTCGCCTCGAGCTGTGCTTTATGTCACAGCTATCATCAGGGCGATGGGGCACCATACCTTGTGCGCGCCCGGAATCGGCGCGGCGCACGGCCGCAAACCACCCGCGATTATGGCGGGCTGACCATCAATCCGGCGGACAGATAGACCGGAAAGCGAGGGGCCGCGATGAGAGACAAGCCATGCTGATCGCGCAGATCACCGACATTCATCTCGGCTTCGATCCCGGGAACCCGAGCGAATTCAACCGCAAGCGGCTCGATCAGACGCTCAAACGCATCTGCGACCTCGAGCCGCAGCCCGATCTGCTGCTCGCCACCGGGGATCTGACCGACAAGGGCGACGTCGATTCCTATCGCCGGCTCAAGACGGCGCTCGGCGCCTGCGATTATCCGGTCTGGCCCTGCATGGGAAACCACGACAATCGCGACAGCTTCGCCGCGCATTTTCCCGAGATTCCTACCCATGACGGCTTCGTCCAGTATGTCGTCGACGCGGCGGAGCAGCCGCTGCGTTTGATCGTTCTCGATACGCTCGAGCCGGGCCGCCATGGCGGCGCTTTTTGCGAGACGCGGGCCGACTGGTTCAAGGCGCGATTGGCCGAGGAGACCGAAAAGCCGACCGTGATCGTGCTGCATCATCCGCCGATCGAGACCGGCATAGACTGGATGACCGCCGACCCCGAGGCCGGCTGGATCGCACGGCTGGGCGAGGCGATGCAAGGCGCCCCCAACGTCGTCGGCATGATCGCCGGCCATATCCACCGGCCGATCATGACCGTCTGGAACGGCTTCCAGCTCTCGGTCTGCCCGTCGACCGCACCGCAGGTGGCGCTCGATCTGCGCGAGATCGATCCGGAGAAACCCGACAAGCGGCCGATGATAATCGCCGATGCGCCGGCCTTCGCGCTGCATTACTGGAATGGCCGCCAGCTGGTGACGCATTGGGACGATGCCGACGACCATGTCGAGCTTGCCCGTTTCGACCAGACCATGCAGCCGCTGATCCGCTTTCTGAAGGCGGAGCGGGAAGGCGAGGCGTAGGATTGATCCCTCTCCCAAGGGGAGAGGGCTGTGAACTCTTAGCGAGGAACGAGCTTAGAGTTGGCTGGGTGAGGGGTTGCTACATCTCGTTAGGGTAGAACCCCTCATTCAACTCCGCCTAATTTCGCCCCTCGACAAGCTCGGGACTCAATAAGGCTCCGTATCCTTCTCCCCCTGGGAGAAGGTTTGGCTCACCGTCCGGCAATCCCCTCGACCCAGAAGTCCATCTCGACTTCGTCGCTTACGCGATAAGGCATGCGGCGCGAATTGAGGAACAGCCGCTCCATCTCGCTGCGGGTGAAGGGGCGCGAGCCGAACCGGCCGAAGACGGCAATCTGGCCGCCGGTCTCGTCGACAGCCCTGTCGCGATCGAGCCCCTTCGACATCGCCAGCGCGCGCGAGCTGGTGCGCGTCCAGGCAATGAGCTGGGGCACCGGGGCTGGCGAGAAGCCGTAGAAATTGGGTTGGCTGTCGGGGCTCGTCAGCTGCAGCACCTTCATCCCGTTCCGCCCGTCGGCGACATAGGCGAAGAGCGAGGCGTTGGTGGTGCCGACCACGACATCCTGCGTATCCGGCGTCTCGCCCTCGCGGGCATAGCGGACATGCTCGCTCGGATTTTCGGGATCGGTGACGTCGAGGATCACCAGCCCGTCGGCTCCCGCCGCGACATAGGCGTAGGTCCGCGCGACATAGAGTCGGCGCGCGTCACTCAACGCGAAAGTGGCCCAGGGAATATGCCGCGGCTGATCGAGCTCGGTGACGTCGAACAGTTCGACGCCGTTCGCCGTCGTTACCCAGAGATAGCGGAATTGCAGCGCCGAGGCGCGCGGGTCGTCGAGCGGCAGGGTGACGACATGGCGGGGGCGGAGCGGATCGTCGAGATCGACGACGACCAGCCCGGCATCGGCGGCGATATAGGCGTAATGGCCGCCGAGCGTGACATGCCGCGCGCCGTCGATCACGCCTTCGGGGTTCCAGGCGGTGCCGCCCCCGGCAAAGGCGGCGCGCTCGAGGAAATTGTTGCGGAATTCGCCGTCGGTGAAAGTGTTGACGTTGACGAGGATCAGGCCTTCCTCGCTGTCGGTCACCACCGCGTAATTGTAGATCGGGTGGAAGGGTTGTTCGCGGTTCAATTCGCGCATTTCCGGCGTGTTGCGCTGGGGCGCGACATTCTGGTTGGTCGGCAGCGCCATGCAGGTAGCATTCGCCGTTCGGACCCGCGTATCCTGGCCGAGCGGCGAGAAGGGGGCGGTGACGATGCGTTCGGAAAAGCCCTTGTTGCCGATGCTCGCGACGTCATAGACCTGGAAGCCGCCCGACCCTTGCGCGACGAACATATATTCGCCTCGCAATTGCAGGCAGCGGACCGCGTCGGGCGTGCCCTCGGTGACATTCTGAATATCTTCGAGCGCGCGGGTCTCGCCCGAAAGATCCGCGTCGAAAGTGTCGCCGCGGACGAACTGGCGCAGTTCCCGGCCGTGATCCTCGGTGTGGATGCGCCAGTAATCGGGATAGGCATAGCGGTGGAGATAGCTGCCGAAGACGGCTTGCGGCTCGTCCCCTTCGGTGATCCTGACCGCCTCGAAACCGCCTTGCTCGCCGACCCAGGCATGGAGGCCGACGAAGTTCACGAAGTTGGTGCCGTGGAGGAGGAGCTGCGCCATGATGGCGTTGTTGTCGTTGGCTTCCGAAAGGTGACAATCGGTGCAGGTCTTGGTTTCGGTCGTTCGCACTGTGTGGGGGAAATGCGGCGCAAAGGCTTGAGAAGAAAAGCCGCTTGAAGCGATCGGCGGCTGCTGGACGTAGATTCGCTCGCGGTTGATGTTGGTCGAGGAGAGCACCAGCGCCGAAGACGAGCGCACCGGCGCGATGATGTTGCCCTTGGTGTCCTGGTGGCGGCCCAACTGGAACATCTGATCGCGCGCGACCTGCGGATTGTAGCTCGCGAAATTGCGCGTCTGGATGCCTTCATAGCGATGCGATGAGGTCAGCGCGTTGGCCTCGATCGGCAGGTGGCAGCCGCCGCATGAGGTGGTCCAGGAAAGGTGGCAGGTGAAGCAGGCGATCTCCTCGTCGTCATGCGCGCGATCGCTGGCCGGGATGCCCGGGCCGAATTCGAACACGCCGGTCTCCGCGCCCTGCCGCCCCATCAGCTTTGCCCGCGCCGAGCGGGCGTTGAAATCGGGATGCGACCGGTCGACGGTGTCGCGCACCAGCGGGACCTCCCATTCGAGATCGGGATCGACGATCGACCGCTGGACGAGAATTCGCCGCCCCGAAAAATCGCGCATCCATTCGAAGCGCCGCCGGCCGTCCTGATTGCGCAGCAATAACAGATTGTTCCCCGCGGGCGGCGCGGCCGGCCCCGAGGTCAGCAAGGTCGGATAATCGTCGGCGGTGCCGTGGCAATCCTTGCAGCCGATCTCGACCGCGCTGGCCACTTCGGCATAGATCAGCCCGCTGCCGTGGCTGTCCTGCGCGAAATGGCAGTCGGCGCATTGCATCCCGACCTCGGCATGGATGTCCATCATGTGGACGCCGCGGCCGGGGTTGGTCCCGGGCTCGACGAATTGCCCCTCACCCTCGCGGCGATAAAGCTCGGGATCGTCGGGATCGAGCACGTTGCCCTCGGCATCGAGCAGATTGCCCTCGCGGTCGCGGCGGAAGATGGCGCGGAAGTTCCAGCCATGGCCGTGATAGTCGGCGAACTGGGTGTCGCGCGCCTGCGGGTTGATCAAGTCGTTGACGTTGCGGAGGAAGTCGACATCGCCCCAGCAGCCGCGCACCGCCGCCATCTCGGGATTGCGGTCGAGAATCGCGAAGACCTGTTCGGCGGTGCGGTAGATCTGCTCGCGCGGCCACATCAGCGGCGCATCGCTCTCATAATCCCACATCGTGTAGCCGAGATAGCTGTTCATGAACATGTTGGGCTGGTGCATGTGACAGCTCATGCATTGCGAGGTCGGGATCGCCTTGGTGAAGGCGTGGCGCACCGGATGGCCCCGCTCGCGCAGCTCGAAGGGGACTGCCCCGGAAGAGTCTCCGTCTTCGCCAACTTCCGCGCCATGCGCGTCACTTTCGGCGCCATGCGCTTCGCCATCCTCATAGGCGCGCAACCCCTGCTCGCTGAGCCGATCGGCGACCATGTCGAAGGCGGCGCCGCATTGGCCGGCCGGCATCGACACGTCGACTTCTTCGGTCTCATGCGCACCGAGGCGATGCTGGCCTTCGCGCAGCCGGTTGATCGTCGGATCGGTGGTCGCCGTCTGGCCGTCGCGGCCAAATTGCGCCCAGGTCAGCGAATGGCGCGGTTCGCGGTCGTTGGCATAGACGACATGGCAGGTCGCGCAGCCCGAATGGCGATAGTCGCCCGGCTGGTCGTTGGTCCCCATGAACCAGGTAAAGGGGTCGTTGAGCCGCGTCTTGTGGATGTTGAGGATCGGGATCGAGACGCGCAGCCCGGTGCCCGGTCCGCGATTCGACTGGCGCAGATCGGGCCGCCCGGGCTCCTCCAGACGCTGGATGTTGCCGCCGATATTGGGGATGCCGATCTCGGGAAATTGCGTCCCGATATTGCGGCCGCCGCGCTCGAAGACGCGGAAGATGTCGCCGGGCGGGACGGTGTGCCAGCTCGGCAGCGGATAGAGTTCGGGGAGGGCGCCGCGCCGACGCTGCTCCTCGGTAACCTCGCCGGGCGGATCGCCGGGGGCGAGCAGCCGCGCCGGCTCGCCGGTATCGGTATAGGCTTCGCCGAAGAGCGGCGTCTTGAAGGGCAGGATGCCGTTATTATAGGCCGCGCCGGCCCAGAACATCGCCGCCGTCGACATCAGCGAGCGCTCCGACGCCTCGATGATCTCGATATGGCAGGCGCCGCAGGATTCGCGCACGACGCGATAGTCGCTAGGATTGACGAAGCGGATATATTCGGGGCTCTCGCGATTGAGCAAGGAGTAGCTGCGCCGCGGATTGGCGCTCGCCGGATGGTGCCAGCTTTCGGGATAGCGCGGCAGGACATGGGCGCGGTTCTGGACCGCGAGATAGGCCGGATCGTCGGGATCGAGATCGCGATTCTGGAGCGCGACGTCGGGGTTGCCGCCATGGCAGTCGGTGCAGCCGAGGATCACCGCCGGGGTGGCGTGCATCGAGAGCTGGTCGGTGGTGGTGTGGCAGCTCATGCAGCCGGCGCTCTTGGCCTCGGCCTCTTCGGTGCTCTGCGTGCGCGGCGCCGGCTCGGCGAGCACGCCGGCGGCGGCATAATCGCGCGGCACCGCCTGCTCGCCCTCGGCGGCGGTGAGCGGGCGCGAGAGGAGCAGCGCGGCGAGCACGATCAGCGCGGCGAGAATGAGGGCGATGCGAGAAATGTGCTCCTGCGGGCGAAGATACCGAGTCGATGCAAGGTGGTCCCCCTCCCCTTGATGGGGAGGGGTTAGGGGTGGGGTGACCTCTCCACCCGCGCTCCCCTTGCGGTCGTCGCGGCAAGCGGAGAGGTCACCCCCACCCAACCCTCCCCCATCAAGGGGGAGGGCTTTTCGGATGATATGCCGCCAATTGCTCATCAGTAGGTCAGTATCGCGTTGAACAGGACCGAATAATAGAGGTCCGACCGGCGATCCTGTGCAAACAGATCGGCAAAGCCGTCGCTCGCCTCGAGCAGCGCCCCCGACAGGCGGAAGACGATATTCTGCGTCGCGCGGGGCCGCCAGATCGCGGCGGCCGAGAGGTCATAGCCGATCGAGGTCGGGATGCTGCCCTCGTTCCTGAGCGCCTGCAGGCTCGACGTGTCGTCGAACCAGAGATGATTGGCGTTCAAGGACAGGCGGATTTCGGGCGTGATGTCGAAATCGACCCCGGCGCCGATCAGGATCGTGCCCGGATTGTTGAAGTTCGACTGGCCCTGCTCCTTCGAGGAGCGAAGCGAATTGAGGATGCCGTTGCGGCCGTTGACGCCGATCACGCGGCCGCCGCCGGCGAAGGGGATGGTCTGGCGGATCCAGTAGCTGGTGTCGGCGCCGGCGAAGATCGGATTCTCGAAGATCGCGTCGAATCCGCTCTCGGTGCCGTCATAGGGATCGCCGTCGCCCGAAGCATAGAGCCCTGACAGGCGGAAGCGCAGCCAGTCCCAGTCATAGGAAAGTTCGGCGGCACCAAAATATGCAAAGATATCGGCCGGCTCGCCGGTAAAGAAGCTGTTGCGGTCCTCGCCGAGCGCCAGATAGGCGCTGGCGGAAAGGTTGAAGCGCCCGATCCGTCCATCGGCATTGTAGCCGAGATAGAAGACGTCGTAATCGCGCCCGCGCAGGTCGCCGAGCAGCGCCGGGCGCACCGGAAAGCCGTTATCGTCGATCTCGATATCGCCGGCCTCGCGATTGATGTTCCAGGTCAGGCTCACCTGGCTGGTGAGGCCGGGAAAGGGCAGGTCCTGCCGGTAGAGATTGGCGTGCAACACCCAGTCCGATCGCGGCGTCTGGAAGATGTCGTTCAACCCGCTGTTGGTGTCCTTCTCGACCCGCATGAAGGCGGCGAAATTATACTGCCAGCGATTATTGTCGCGGGTGCCGAACAATCGCACGCCGAGCTGGTTGTCCTGGAACAGGAAGCCGCGGAAATCGGCGTTGAAGGGCTGGATGCCGATGCGGATCGAATCGAAATCGTAGCGCCGCGAGGTGTTGCGGAAGTGATAGTCGAAGAACAGCTCCTGGACGCCGGTGAACCAGTCGAAACGGTTGGTGCCCTTGCTCGGCTCGACGAACAGCACCCGGCGTTCCTGGACGTCGACATAGTTGAACTGCGTCGCCAGCGTGACGCGATATTCGACGTCGGGCGGCTTGTAGGCGGTCGAGCCCTTGAGCAGCGCGGCGCCGGTGATGAAGGTCTGGGCGAGCACCAGGCTGTCCGACTGGCCGAACACGTCGAGGCTGTCGGGGCGCTGCGTCGTCTGCACGCCGACCGGGGTCGGAAAGCTGCGCGGCTCGATCACCGTGTCGGAGATGACATTGGCGACGAAGAACCAGTCGTCGCCCTCGATCGGCAGCCAAGAGAGCCAGCCGGGCAGCTCGTCGACCGGGATCGGCCGGTCGCCCTTCAGCGTATTCTGATTGTAGGGATCGAGATAATTCTCCTCGACCAGCCCCAGCGTCTCGATGATCCGCCAGCGATCGGGGATCGGGATCTCGTCGGTCGGGAAGGCTGTCGGCGGCGGCGCGCGCACCGCGCCCTCATTCTCCTGCGTCACCTTTTCGGGCAGCTCGCTCTGCGGCACGCCGGGGCGGCGGCGGCCCTCGATCAGCGTTTCGTCGGCATCTCCGGCTTCGGGCGTCTGTTCCTCATCCTGGATCTCGTTCAAGCCACGCTCGTCCTCGCCCGGGACGCGGCGGCGCATCGAGCTTTCGGGCACGGGTTCGGCGAGGGCCAATTCCTCATTTGCAACTGAACCGTTAGGGCTGAGCCTGTCGAAGCCCGCTTCTCGTAACGCCAGGCGCCCTTCGATAAGCTCAGGGCTAACGGGATAGTCTGCGAACGCATTCGGCCCCTGCGCGGCGAGCGCGATCGCGATCAGCGAGGCGCCCCCGCCCATCGCCTACAAGCCCTGACAGACATTCTGCACGTCCGTGTCGAGGAACGGTGCGAAGGGACAACTGACGTAGCGCAGCCGGACCCGTGCATCGCCGAGGTCGACGACGATGCGGTCGGCGCGGATCGCGGGCGCGGCATTTTTGATCCCGCCGACGCGTTCCGACGCATTATGCAGCCCGAGGAAGCTGATCATATCGTCCTGATCGATGCCGTCGCCCGACACGCCGATCCCGCCGACCAGCGTGCCGCCGCGATAGACCGGGACCGAGCCGGGAAAGATCTGGATGCCGTTGGCGAGCCGGTTGGGTTTGCCGGCCCCGGGGCTCGGCAGCCCGGTGCAGCGCCGCGGCGTATCGGTCGCCGCACCTCCGACGAAGCCGAGATGAGCGGCGATATCGCCGAGCACCAGCTGGATCTGGAGTCCGGTGGCGAAGGGATTGAAATCCTCGATCGGGCGCGAGAGCGGGCCGGGCGGGCGTCCGGTTTCGCCGTCGGGGAAGAAGGGACGCGACAGGTTGCCGCCGGCGCGGTCGGAGAAGGCGAAATCGCCGGTCAGCGCCTGCGGGTCGCCGAGAAAATCCCGGACACGCTGGACGAAAACGCCCTGGCCGGCGGCATTCAGTTCGCGACGAGCGAAATCGTCACTTGCGCGCGGCTGTCGAGCGGGCGGCGGATCTGGGCGCGGGCGCGCGTCATCACGGTGAAGGCTTCTTCGAGGATCGCGCGTGCCTCGGCGGCGGTGATCGGCCCGGCGATATCGGCGCCGTCGGTACCCGCGCTGACCGGATAGCGGTTGCCGCCGCTGCCGTCGGTCAGGATGAAGGCGTCGCGTATGTCGAATTCGGCCGGTGTCGAGGCTCGCACGCCCGAGGCTTCGGTGCCGAAGGCGGCGCCGGCGATGATCGGTCCGGCGGTATAGCCGCGCACCGGCACGAGCATGCCGGCGGGGCCGTCGATCGCCGCGAAGTTGGTGCGCAGCGGCGCGAGGTCGCTCACGCGCATGTCGGAGAAGCGCAAGGTCGAGCCGTCGACCGGGATGCGGTCGGCCTCGATGCCGCGGCGCGGCGCGAAGCCCTGGATGGCGGCGAGCGCGATCGCCTCCTCGTCATCCTCGTCGCGATTCGTGACGTCGGTATCGAAGCCGTAATCGCCGTCCCCCATCACGCCGATGCCGCCGACCAGCACGCCGTTCTTGTAGAGCGGGAAGCCGCCGGGATCGGCCGACAAGCCGAAAGGCGAGCGCTTGGGACCGATCAGCGCGTCGGGTCCGCCGCCCGGATCGAAGCGCGCCGAAAGGTCCGAACAGGGCAGTTGGCTGAACTGGACGCCGAATAGCGGGCCGCTCTCTAGCCCCGGGGTGAAGGGAGCGGGCGGGAAATGCTGCTGGACGATCATGCTCGCCGTGCGGCTCGAAAAGGCGTTGCCGCCGCTCGACAGATAGGCGCCGGTGATCGCCTTGGCGATCGCCGCGACCTCGGCCGGAATGTCGATGCCCTGGCCATCGATAGGCGGACTATTGAGCCCGGCCGGGGTCCGGCGGCTGGTCGTGGCGACGGCGCGCGCGCCGTTCATCCGGAAGACGCCGAGCACGTTGCCGACCCGGTCGGTGACCGCGATCACCGAGGGCAGCCCGCGCGCCTGCGCCTCGCCGACCGCCTGGGCGATGATCCGCTGGACCTCGGGGACGCTCAGCGCCTCCTGCGCGGGAACGGTATAGAGC
>JAIVHR010000169.1 GCA_020200935.1 Sphingomonadales bacterium | reverse complement strand
GGCTAGCCCAGAGCGCGCGCGCCCAGCGCCAACG
The DNA here is from genome assembly GCA_020200935.1 of Sphingomonadales bacterium. Classification (GTDB taxonomy): domain Bacteria; phylum Pseudomonadota; class Alphaproteobacteria; order Sphingomonadales; family Sphingomonadaceae; genus Parasphingopyxis. The sequence continues at coordinate 16,326 of JAIVHR010000169.1, read as the reverse complement.
CTTGTGGCCGGGCGGCGGGGCGTCGGCGAGCCAGTCGACGATCTCTTCGGGGCGGCAGGGCAGGCCGGTCGGCGGATGGATGTAGCGCGGATAGAGGATCAGCGCGCCGGCGACGAGTTCGTCGAGGCTCAGCTTTCGCGTCCGCCGTTCGCAGTCGAGCCGATCCTCGGTCAGCCCCCATCCGGCATAGAAGGGCTGGCCATAGGTGACGACGCGCTTGCCGCGCAGCAGCGCCTCGAAGCCGGCGAGCGAAGTCATCGTCGCGAGCGCGTCGCAGGCGCGCAGGCAGGCGTCGATATCGGCCTCGCGCGCGACATGGTCGGCGAGCCGCGCCAGCTCGCTTTCCGGAATCGTGCCGGTCCGATTGCCAGTCTCGACATCGGGATGCGGCTTGTAGACGAGGAAGGCGTCGGGATGGTCGGCGCGCGCGGCGGTTAGCAAAGCGCGGTTGGTGGCGATGTCCGAAGTGCCGCGCTCGATCGAGCGGTCATCTTCGACCTGGCCGACGACGAGAACCGTCCGTCTTCCGCTGTTCGGCGCGAATGTCGGCGGCGCGCCGACATTGTATTTGCTGAGCCCCAGTTCGACCAGCCGCTCGCGCAGCGCTGCTGCGCGAGCGGTCAATTCGGGCGGGAAGTTTGTATTCGCGAGGATGTTTTCGAGCCGCGAGGGGCGGTGGCGGTCGAAATAGATGCCGATATCGTCGAGCACGATCGAGGCCGGAAGGTGGAAATCCGAACCGAGCCCGCGCGAGCGCAGGAACCCGTCTTCCATCCGCCAGAGCGGCAGGTCGAGCCGGGCGAAATCGTGGCGCAGCGCTTCATGTTCCTTGCCGGCCCAGACCAGCAGCCGTCCGCCGCGGCGCTCGATCTCGTCGGCGGCGCGGGTCAGCGAACCATGGAACGAGATCGAGGCGCGCGGACCCGATACCGCGTTGCGCACCGCCGCGCGCTTCCAGGGCGTGAAGCCGAGCGCGGCGAAATGGCCGGCATTCCGGTCGGCAATGTCGCACCAGTCGGCGAGCCGTTCGATCGTCGCCTCGAGCGTCGTAGGCTCGCCCGAGATCGGATCGACATAGCGGCTGTAGAGCAGATAGGCGGCGGCGAAGATCTCCGCCGGGCTGCGCGTCGAGCTGCGCCGTTCGCAATCGACTTCGTCGCGCGTCGCACCCCATCCGGCATAGAAGGGCATGCCGAAACAGCGTACCGGCAGCTTCCGGATCAGCGCCTCGAAACCCATCAGGCTCGAGACGCAATAGACGGCGTCGACCCGGCCGAGAATGTCGGCGGCGCGGGCTTCGATATCGAGCAACGTCACGCCTCCGAGCGCGCTTTCGGGGATGCAGCCGCGCTTGAGACCGGCGGCGACGGCCGGGTGGCGGCGGACGACGATCTCGGCATCGGGCTCGTCGCGCTTCGCCGCCTCGATCATCGCGACGAAGCTCGCGGCGTCCGCCAGCCCGCCTTCGATCGAGGCATCGCCGGCGGTCTGGTCGACGATCAGCACGCGCCGGTTTTCGGAGGCGGGCAGCGCATCCTCGGCTAGCGGCGGCGCGGCGTTGGTCTTGGAAAGGCCGGTCTCGACGATTCGCGCCATCGCTTCCGTCGCGCGGACGATAATTTCGGGCGTCAGCCCCGCGCCGCTTTCGAGCAGCTGCTCGATCCGCGAAGGGCCGCGCGCGTCGTAATAGATGCCGAGATCGTCGGCGACGAGGCTCAGCGGCGGGGTGCCGGCTTCGCCGAGGCCAATCGAGCGCAGAAAGCCGTCTTCGAGCGCCACATACGGCAGCCCGGTATGGCGCGCCAGGTCGCGCGCCTTGCCGGCCGTCGGCTTGTAGCCCCAGCCGGCGATCGCCTCGGTCTGCGCGCCCGGCTTCGGATTTCGTTCGACCGCCTTGATGTCGGGCAGGAAGGCGTCGAGCCGCGGCAGTGCGGCGACCGACGGCCGCGGCACGAGCAGATGCGCGAAGGGCAGGCGGTGATGGACCGGATCGCTCATCGGCGCCGGGATGGAGAGCGGTGAGGCGATTTGCAACCTATTCCCCTCTCCCCCTTAGGGAGAGAGAAAAAGTGCGGTCAGCAGCGGCGCGTGTCGTATTGGTCGCCGCGCCAGCAGGCGTCGTCGAGCCGCGGCAGCGGGGGCACGGGGACCGGCTCGTTAAACGGCAGGGTGTTGTCGCTGTAATTGACGAGGCTGTTGCGCATCTGGCGCATCCGGTTGGCTGCGGTCAGGTGGAGCTGCCCCTTGGGGCGGGCGAGCGCATCGCGGATCGTTTCGGCGGCCGCGTGGCAGAAGCTGCGCTGCGATCCGATGCGGATATAGCCCTGATACATCGAGGTCGTGTAGGTATCCATCGTCGACTGCCAGCTGCGCCCCCCGGTGCGGCGGAAATAATCCTTGAGCGCCTCATAGGCCGAATTGAGTTCGTCGGCATGATGGCGGAGCAGTGAATTGTAATTGTCGACGGCGTTGAGATAGGGCCAATATTGGCAATTGAGCGCCGCGACATTGAGGCTCGATCGCAGATTCCAGATGAGGTTGGCGCGATAGTCGGCCGGGTTGGCGCCGGGCATCGACGGCACGAACAGTCCAGGTTCGGCGCCGGTCACCGGCGCGCCTTCATGCTCGGGCGGATAGAAGAAGACCTGCGCCGCCGCCGGTTGAGCGGCCATGCTCGCCAATGCGACGAGCCCCAGTTTCAGTGCGGTTCGAACCATCGATACTCTCCCAAACTTGCAGGCCTTCTAACGGATTTTTCGGCGAAGATAAGTTGCTTTTCCTCAGTATCATCGCGATCGGCGCAGCGCCCGTCGCGTTTCGAAGCTCCGAACCGCCGTCGAGCACCGCCAACCAGCCCGACAAAAAGAAAGGCCGCCGGTCGCCCGACGGCCTTTCCCTTCGGTCCAAGGCTGGGGACCTATTCGCTTGCGCCCTCGCCATCTTCCTCGGCGGGAACGGCGCCATCCTGAGCTTCTTCCTCGGGTGCCATGCCATCGGGCGCGACGCCGTCGACCGCGGTGTCGTCATCCATGCCGATGGTGGCGTCGACCGCGGTGGTGTCGTCGATCGTGCCGTCGGCCTCGCCGGGATCGACGTCGCTGACCGCGGTATCGTCCTCGCTCACCGTCTCGGTTTCACCGCAGGCGGCGAGCGCCAGTCCGGCGGCGAGGAACACGCCGGTCGAAAGTTTGAGTGATTTACGCATCGATATACTCCCATTGCTACGATGACCCGTGCCACAGGTGCGACGAACGGATCGAATCAGAACATAGCGGCGCGATTGCCACACTCAAGTCTTTTCTTCTACACCCTTTAATTGCCGCAGAAAATCGCCGAACTGTGCCCGCAACGCCCGGTCGAGGGATTCCATCGCGGCGGATTTTCCGAGTCGCTGGAGGCTGGTCACCGGATATTCGGCGATTCCGCAGGGCACGATGCCCTCGAAATGGGAAAGATCGGGCGCGACATTGATCGCCATGCCGTGAAAGCTCACCCAGCGCCGCACGCGAACGCCGATCGCGCCGATCTTGGCTTCGGCCTCGCCATCGTCGGTCCAGATACCGATCCGGCCCGGCTCGCGGCGCGATTCGATGCCGAGATCACCCAGCGCGGCGATCATCCATCCCTCGAGCGCATGGACGAAGCCGCGTACGTCGCGCCCGCGCTTCGCCAGGTCGAGCAATACGTAGACCACGCGCTGGCCGGGCCCGTGATAGGTGTAGCGCCCGCCGCGCCCGGCCCGGTAGATCGGGAAGCGATCGGGGCTCAGCAGTTCGGCCTCGGCGGCGCTCGTGCCGGCGGTATAGAGCGGAGGGTGTTCGAGCAGCCAGATCAGCTCGCGCGCCTCGCCGGCATGGATCGCCGCGACGCGCTCCTCCATCCCGGCAAGCGCCGCCGGATATTCGGTCAGTCCCGGCGACACACGCCATTCGATCTCCGCCTGCTCCATCGGCCAGAGATGCGCGGCCGGGGGCGGTGGATCAAGGGCTTGTCTCGGCCCGGCCACTCGGCCAAACCGCTGGCCATGGCCGCCAAGAGATTTTCGCCGAGCGCCGCGTGGGACGATGTCCGCGCGAGGCTGGTCGCCAACCGCCAGCTGCTGATCGCGCTCGGCGGCGCCTTTTTCCTGCTGCCTTGCCTTATCTTTTTCTTTTTCTCTGCTCCGCTCGAACGGCTTGCCGCGCTCGGGCCCGAACCGGCACCGCAAGAGGTCAGTGCGATCGGACAACAGCTATTGCCGTGGATGTTATTTCTGGTGGTCGCCTTTTGGGCGGGACAGCTGGCAATCCTCGGCGGGGTCATGCTGGGCGAAGGGCGAGCCGCGAAACAGGCGATAGCGACAGCTTTGTCGCGGTTCGGCTATCTCGGCCTGGTCAATATCTTGGTAGCCGCTGCCCTACTCCTGCTCGATACGGTGTTGGGGCTGGCCGGTTTTTGGGGTGTTCTGGTTGCGTTCGCAGTTCAAATTTATATTCAAGTACGGCTCACGGTGGTCGCGCCAGTGCTTGTTGCGGAGCAAGCTCGCTGGCCAATTTCCGTGGTTCGAAGATCGTGGGAGATTACGAGCGGTAACTTTTTTCGGATGTTCGCGTTCTATTTGCTCGTGGTTGTTCTCACGACCCTTCTCATCTTCGTTGCCCTCCTGATCGTGGGTGTCCTGCTTGTGCTGACAGGATTGGGCGGCGAAGGAGGGGGCTCGCCAAACCCGATCTTGATGACAGTCCTCGCTTTGGGGCTAACGACGTTGATGGTCCTTTCCGTTCTAATGTCCCTGGCGATCTACAGGCAGCTTGCAGAAGGGCGAACAGCGACCCTTCCCCATGCCCATCGTTAGCCTTCGATGATCGGCACGTGCGGTGCCATCTCGCGCGGCAGCAGCCCGTTGAGCCGCGGATCATCGAAGCTCTCGACCGCCCGGCCGCGCGGGGTGAAGCCCGATCGAATGTAGAAGCCGAGCGCGCCGGGATGGTCGAGCGTGCAGGTCTGGACATGGACGCGCTCGACATCCTGGCGCCAGGCGCGCGCAAGCGCTTCGGCCATCAGCCAGCGGCCATGGCCTTGCCCCGCCAGTTCGGGCACCAGCCCAAGATATGCGAGTTCGCATTGGCCGGCCTCGCGAAAGTCGAGCTCGAGCATGCCGACCTCGATGCCCTGGCGGTCCTCGACTGCAAAGATCTCGACGCCGTCATCGCGGAGAATCGCCTCGAGCTTCTCGTCCGCCATCGCCAGCCGCGAGAACCAGAGCCACGGTCCGCCGATGCGGGCGAACAGCGTCCGGTATTTTTCGCCATCGACGGGCGCCGGCCAGCGCACGAGCCGCAACGGGGAGTCGGGCATCGGCGCCCGCTTCGGTCGCGCGCGCATGTCGAGATAGGTGACGATAGTGGCGATCCGGCCGGGCGGGATCGATTCGAGTCCCATCAATCCCAGACCGCAACCGGCGGCAGGCTCATCAGGATGGCGTCGATATTGCCGCCGGTCTTGAGCCCGAACAATGTGCCGCGATCATAGACCAGGTTGAATTCGGCGTAGCGGCCGCGCCAGGCGAGCTGCTTTGCGCGATCCCTGCTGGTGAAATCCTCCTTCATCCGCTTGCGGACGATCGCCGGGAAAGCCTTGAGGAAGGACTCGCCCACCGCCTCGCTGAAGGCGAGATGCTGGGCGAAGCCCTTCTCGTCCTCGATCTCGAGATGGTCGAAGAAGATGCCGCCGACGCCGCGATGAACGCCGCGATGCGGGATGAAGAAATATTCGTCGGCCCATTTCGAGAAGCGTTCGTAATCGCCCGGCTCATGCGCCTCGCAGGCCCTGAGCAGCGCGGCGTGGAAGGCGTCGGTATCCTCCTTGTAGGGGATCGGCGGGTTGAGATCGGCGCCGCCGCCGAACCAGCGCCGCGTCGTCGTCAAAAAGCGCAGATTCATGTGCACGGCGGGGACATGCGGGTTGAGCATATGCGCGACGAGGCTGATGCCGGTCGCGAAGAAGCGCGGATCCTCCTCCGCGCCGCGGATCGTCCTGGCAAAATCCTCGCTGAAATTACCGGCGACCGTCGAGACATTGACCCCGGCCTTCTCGAACACCTCGCCCTTCAGCACGCCGCGGACGCCGCCGCCGCCCGGAATGCCGCCTTCTTCCTCGCGATCCCAGGTGATGAATTCGAAGCGGGCCTTGCTGTCTGCTTCATCCTCGATTGCTTCGAATTCGGCGCAGATTCGGTCGCGCAGCGATTCGAAGTTCTTGCGCGCGCTCTTCTGCTGGTCGTCGAGTTCAATCACGGTGCCTTGTCTCCGCCGGGCCATCGCCGGGTCTGGCGCAGCATTTCGCCGAGCGCGATCCCGGTTGCAACCGCGACGTTGAGCGAACGCATGCCCGGCCGCAGCGGAATGCGCAGCCGGAGCGCCGCCGCCTCGTGCACATGTGGCGGTACGCCGGCCGATTCGGAGCCGGCAATCAGTATGTCGTCGGCGGTGAAGACCGCGTCGGGCAGCGCGGTATCGCCGCTGACGGTCAGCAGCACCCGGCGCCCGGCGACCGAATCGGCGAAGCTCTCCCAATCGGCGTGGCGGCTCGTCTCGGCTTGGGAGGCGTAATCCATGCCGGCGCGTTTGAGAGCGCGATCGGAAAAAGGGAAGCCGCAGGGCTCGATGATATCGACCGGCACCCCGAAACAGGCCGCCATACGCAATATTGTTCCAACATTGCCGGCAATGTCGGGTTGATAGAGAGCGATCCGCATGAGTCCGCCATAGGGCGCGGGCGCCGCATGTCACAAGCCATGTCGCGGGCCATGTCAGAGCGGCATCAAAAACGATGTTGGCAAACCGCCTCCAACGCGGCTATCAGGCCGCCAACAAGCCGCCGGGGGCAGGTGCGGTATGCGCCGCGCATTGCCCCCGTCCCAAGTGAACCTCAAAGGCTGGATATGGCGACGGTCCAAGACACGCAGACCCCGGCAGGCGATACGCCAAGCGAAGACGGCGTGCGCCGGCGGGACTTTTTGAACATTGCCGCAGTGAGCGTTGCTGGCGTCGGCGCCGGCGTGACCTTGCTGCCGCTGCTCAACCAGATGAATCCGTCGGCCGACGTGCTGGCGCTGTCCTCGATCGAGGTCGACCTGTCGGCGATCGAACCGGGGCAGGCGATCAAGACGATCTGGCGCAAGCAGCCGCTCTTCGTGCGCAACCTCACGCCGGCCGAGATTCAGCAGGCCAATGCCGTGCCGCTGGGTGATCTGCGCGATCCGCAGACCTTGGCCGAGCGGACTGTCGAGGGGCATGAGAACTGGCTGATCACGCTCGCCGTCTGCACCCACCTCGGTTGCGTGCCACTGGGCGCGGCGCAGGGCGAGAATCGCGGCGAGTTTGGCGGCTATTTCTGCCCCTGCCACGGCTCGCATTACGATACGGCGGCGCGCATCCGCAAAGGCCCTGCGCCGACCAACCTCGAAGTGCCCGAATATGAATTCACCTCCGACACCACCGTTACGATCGGCTGAGGCAGACTGACATGAGCTTCCCCTGGGCTGCGCAATACACCCCGAAAAACTCCTTCATGAAGTGGATGGACGAGCGTCTGCCGCTGCCGCGACTGGTCTACAATTCGGTCGGCGCCGGCTATCCGGTACCGCGCAATCTCAATTATTTCTGGAATTTCGGCGTGCTGGCGGGCGTCGCGCTGGTCATCCAGATTGTCACCGGCATCGTGCTGGCGATGCATTTTTCCGCCGATACGGGCGTCGCCTTCGCATCGGTCGAGCATATCATGCGCGACGTCAATTCGGGCTGGCTTATGCGCTATCTGCACGCCAACGGCGCCAGCTTCTTCTTCATCGTCGTATATATCCACATCTTCCGCGGGCTCTATTACGGCTCCTACAAGCCGCCGCGCGAGATGGTCTGGCTGCTCGGCCTCGTCATCTTCCTCTTGATGATGGCGACCGCCTTCATGGGCTATGTGCTTCCCTGGGGGCAGATGAGCTTCTGGGCGGCGCAGGTGATCACCGGCCTGTTCGAGGCGATCCCGCTGATCGGCAACCCGCTCAAACAATGGCTGCTCGGCGGCTTCGCGCCCGACAATGCGACGCTGACGCGCTTCTACTCGCTTCACTATCTGCTTCCCTTCGTGATCGCCGGCGTGGTGATCCTGCATATCTGGTCGCTGCATCTGCCGGGCTCGTCCAACCCGACCGGCATCGATGTGAAAGGCCCGCAGGACACGATCCCCTTCCATCCCTATTATACCGCCAAGGACGGTTGGACCGTCGGCGTCTTCCTTATCGCGCTGTCGATCCTGGTCTTCTTCGCGCCGAACTTCCTCGGCCACCCGGATAATTATATCGAGGCCAACCCGCTCTCGACCCCCGCGCATATCGTGCCCGAATGGTATTTCTGGCCCTTCTACGCGGTTTTGCGCGCCTTCACGGTGGACTTCATTCTGCCGGCCAAGCTGTGGGGCGTGATCGCGATGTTCGGCTCGATCATCATCCTGTTGTGATGATCAGCCAGGCCGCGACGATCTATTATTTCGCCCATTTCCTGATCATCCTGCCGATCGTCTCGCGCACCGAGCGTCCGCGTCCGCTGCCCAATTCGATCACCGAAGCGGTGCTGCACCGGGACGAGGAGCCGGCGCCGCCGGGGCTCGGCAGCGCACCGCCTCCGGGCGACACGCCAGCGCAGCCGTCGGCATAAGGGGTTTCGAAGAATGGTACGCGTCATCGGATTTCTCGTCGGCCTCGGCTTCGTCGTCGTGCTCGGTTATTCGCTCATCGTCGGCGCCAGCGCCTATTTGAGCGATCCGCCCGAAGAGACGGTCGAGCATGAGTTCCATCACCATCCCAAGCAGGTGAGTTTCGCCAGCGACGGGCCCTTCGGCCGGTTCGATCGCGCGCAGCTTCAGCGCGGCTATCGCGTTTATGAAGAGGTCTGCGCGGTCTGCCATTCTCTGCGCTATGTCGCCTTCCGCAATCTCCAGGCTCTCGAATTCAGCGAGGCCGAGGTCGATGCATTGGCCGCCCAATGGCAGATTCCGGACATCAATCCGGAGACCGGCGAGGCCGAGATGCGCGAAGGCATCGCGTCCGACTATTTCCCGTCGCCCTATGCCAACGATGCGGCTGCCCGTGCGGCGAACAACAATGCCATCCCGCCCGATCTCTCGCTGATCGCCAAGGCGCGGCATGACGGCGCGGCTTATGTCTATTCCCTGCTGACGGGATACGAGGATCCTCCCGCCGAACTGCCGGAAGCAAATCGTCCGGGCCCGGGGCTGTACTACAATCCCTATTTTCCCAATCTCAATCTCGCCATGATGCCGCCGCTGACCGCCGACGGGCAGGTGACCTATGACGACGGCACCGAGGCGACCGTCGAGCAGATGGCGAAGGATGTATCTGCGTTCCTGATCTGGACCGCCGAGCCGAAGCTTGAGGCGCGCAAATCGACCGGATGGGCGGTGCTGATTTTCCTCGCCTTCGCCACCGTGCTCGCCTTCCTCGCCAAGCGGAATGTCTGGCGCGACCAGAAGCATTGACTTGCGTCATGCCGGACTCGCCGGTCCTCGCGCAGGCCGGGTGACGGCATGAGCGGCAATGACGATCTCAAGGCGCTGATCCGGACGATTCCCGACTTCCCGACCCAGGGCATCGCCTTTCGCGACATCACGACCCTGCTGCTCGATGCCGAGGGGTTCGCCAAGTCGATCGACCGGCTGGCGGCGCTGGCCTCGGGCGATATCGATCTGGTCGCCGCGATCGAGGCGCGCGGCTTCGTCTTCGGTGCGGCGGTCGCCAAGGCGTTGGGCGTCGGGCTGGTGCTCGTTCGCAAGCCGGGCAAGCTCCCTGGCGGCAAGCGTTCGGTCGATTACGCGCTCGAATATGGGTCCGACAGCCTCGAAATGCATGACGATGCGATCCGTGGCGATCAGAATGTGCTGCTGATCGACGATCTGATCGCCACCGGGGGTACGGCATGCGCGGCGCTCGGCATGCTGCGCGAAGCGGGCGCGCGGGTCACCCAAGCGCTGTTCGTCGTCAACCTTCCCGATCTCGGCGGCGCCGAAAGGTTGGAAGCCGAGGGGATCATGGTCGGTTCGCTCGTCGAATTCGAGGGGGAATAGTGCTCCTGCGAAGGCAGGAGCCCAGGGCCGCAAGTGATTCCCTCAGCCGCTTAGGGCTCCTGCTTTCGCAGGAGCACGACTATTCCGGCCGTTTTCTGATCAGCCCGATCGACTTCATCGTCATGACCGGCTGATCTTCCTGGTTGAAGACAGTGACGAGGCTCTTGAAGGAGCCCATGTCGGGCCGGCTCTTGGAGGGTGTCTTGTCGACGATCTCGGTCTCGACGCGCAGCACGTCTCCGGGATAGACGGGTCTTAGCCAGCGAATCTCATCGAGCCCCGGCGAACCCAGCCCGGCGCTCTTCTCGCCTTTCATATTGTCGACCAGCATCCGCATCGTCATCGCGCAGCTGTGCCAGCCCGACGCGGAGAGCTTGCCGAAATAGGTCTGCGCCGCGGCTTCGTCGGAAAGGTGGAAGGGCTGGGGATCGTATTTGGAGGCGAACTCGATAACCTCCTCGCGCGTCACCTCGTAGCGACCAAAGCTCGATCGCGACCCGACCTCGATATCCTCGAAATAACGCATGGGGAAACTCCTGCGAATGCCTGCTAAACGACGTCAGACGTTGAATTTGAACAGCATGACGTCGCCGTCGGAGACTTCATACTCCTTGCCTTCCTGGCGCAGCTTGCCGGCCTCGCGGGCGCCGGCCTCGCCGCCGGTCGCCAGATAGTCTTCATAGCCGATCGTTTCGGCGCGGATGAAGCCGCGTTCGAAATCGGAATGGATGACGCCGGCGGCCTGCGGTGCCTTGGCGCCGCGTGAAACGGTCCAGGCTTTCGCCTCCTTGGGGCCGGCGGTGAAGAAGGTGATCAGGTCGAGCAGCTCGTATCCGGCGCCGATGACGCGGGCGAGGCCGGTTTCCTCGAGCCCGAGATCGGCGAGGAAATCGGCGCGTTCGTCGGGCGGCATGGTCGCGATCTCGGCTTCGATCGCGGCCGAGATGACGACCGCTTCGGCGCCCTCGGCCTTGGCTTTCTCGAACACGCGCGCGCTGTGTTCGTTGCCGTTCGCGGCATCCTCTTCGCCGACATTGCAGACATAGAGCACGGGCTTTGCCGTCAGGAGCTGCGCCTCGCGAAATACGCGCGCCTCGTCGTCGTCCTTGGGCTCGGTCAGCCGGGCTGGCTTACCGTCCTTGAGCAGATCGAGCGCCTGTCCAAGTACGTTGACTATGGCCTTCGCCTCCTTGTCGCCGCTCGTCGCGCGGCGCTTGGCATTCTCGACCCGCCGTTCGAGCGATTCCATGTCGGCGAGCAGCAGTTCGGTCTCGACCGTCTCGGCATCGGCGATCGGATCGATCCGCTGGTCGACATGCTGGATGTCGTCATCCTCGAAACAGCGCAGCACATGGACGATCGCGTCGACCTCGCGGATATTGGCGAGGAACTGGTTGCCGAGCCCTTCTCCGTTCGATGCGCCGCGGACGAGCCCGGCGATATCGACGAATTCGAGCTGCGTCTCGATAATCTGCGCCGATTTGGCGATTTCGCCGATCCGGTGGATGCGCGGATCGGGCACCGCGACCTTCCCGACATTGGGCTCGATCGTGCAGAAGGGATAGTTGGCCGATTGCGCCGCCTGCGTCTGCGTCAGCGCGTTGAAGAGCGTCGACTTGCCGACATTGGGCAATCCGACGATGCCGCATTTGAAACCCATAGTATCTCCCTCTCCCCGTCCGGGGAGAGGGCTACCTAGTCATGTGCTGGCGCGGTTTCCAGCTAAAGCAGCAGCAGCGTCGCGAGGCTCAGGAAGACGCCCATGCTGGCGATGTCGCTCGCCGTGGTGAGGAAGATGCTCGAGGCGGTCGCGGGGTCGGCGCCCGCCTTCTTCAACGTCAACGGAATGATCGCTCCGGCAAGGCCGCTGATCATGCAGCTGAAGATCATGGCGAACATCACGACAAGGCCGAACAGCCACGGATTCGCCTCGCCCTGCATCTGGGCATAGAAGAACATGCCCAGCCCCCCGGTGACGCCGACCAGCAATCCGTTGACGAGGCCGAGCGTTCCTTCCTTCATGATCAGCTTGCGCGTGAAATCGCCCTTGAGATCGCCGAGGGTCATGCCGCGCAAGGTCACGGCGAGCGCCTGGCAGCCGGTATTGCCGCATTGGCCCGCCATCACCGGCAGGAAGACGGCGAGGATCACCAGCTGGCTCAGCGTGTCTTCGAAGACGCCGACAACGGCGGCGGCGACGAAGGCGGTGAGGAGGTTGATCTGGAGCCAGGGGTGGCGCAACCGCAGGCTGCGGACGAGAGGCGTGGCGAAACGCTCCTCCTTCTCGACGCCGACCATGCTGCCGGCCTGGGCGCTCATCTCGATCGCCTGCTCCGCGAACAACCGATCGCCGCGGATCAGCCCTTTCAGCACGCCGGCATCGTCGACCACCGGATAGACCGGAAAATGCTTGGCCAGCGCCGCCTTCAGCGCATCGGCGAGCGGCATGTCCTCATGCAGCGCGAAGATTTCGGACAGCATGATCTCGCCCAAGGTCGTGTCGGACTCGGCGAGCAGCATGTCGCGCATGACGACGAGGCCGTCGAGCTTGCCGGCCGGATCGGTGATGAAGCAATAGGTGATGAAGGCGGTGCGCGTCAGCTCGCGCAGCTGTTCGACGGTCTCGGCCACCGTCTGATCGGGGGAAAAAACGCCGATCGGCGGGCTCATCAGATCGCCGGCCGTTTCCGGCGCCGGCGGCGGCTGTTCGATCTCAACCGGCGGCGGCGGCGTGATCGCAGCCGTATCTTCGTCATTCTCGAGAACGATCACGTCGCTCATAGCGCGCTCCCCCCTAAGGAAGCGGCTCGGTTACTCTCCTCGGCGATGCTTTACAAAGAAATATTGCGCGCGCCCCGGATCAGCTCTGGGCGGCGCGAATCCACGGGCCGTAGGGCGTGTCGCCGAGCCAGGAGAGCTGCGTCTGGCGGCATACCTCGTTGATCGCCCGTTGTGGGATCGAACCCGGATGAACGGCGCGCCGCAGCGGGCGGGTGCCGGGCTCCATGCCGATGATCTCGGCGATTGCGCGCGGCACGTCGAGCGGATCGGTGCTGCGGCCCGAACCGTCCTCGGTTCCCATCTGCGCGACCATTTGCGGATAGCCCGATTTGCGGATCTCCGACGCACGCTCGACCAGCGCGGCGGTGTAGATATTGCGATTCTGCCAGACCTCGGTCGGGTAGCCGCCGGGTTCGATGATCGTCACCTCGATATTGTGTGGCACGAGCTCGTAAGCGAGCTGTTCGGCCAGCGCCTCGGTCGCGAATTTGGTTGCCGAATAATGGCCGGCGCCCGGGACGATGACGCGGCCCAGCTGCGAGGAGACCATGAAGATCTGTCCGCCGCCCTTTGCGCGCATCCCCGGCAGCACGGCGCGGGCGAGCCGGTGATAGCCGAAGACGTTGGTGTCGAAGACGAGGCGGGTCGCCTCCATGTCCTGCAGCTCGACCGGTCCCGAAATGCCGATCCCGGCATTGTTGACCAGCACGTCGAGCCCGGCGCCGTCAAGCTCGTTTTCGATCGCCTCCACAGCGGCCGCGATCTCCTCGTCGAGCAGCACGTCGAGCCGCAGCACATGGAGGTCGAGCTCTTCCGCCGCGGCGATCCGCTTCAGATCCTCGCCTTCGGGGCGGGGCGTATTGCGCATTGTCGCGAACACCTTGGCGCCGAGCCGGGCATAATACAGCGCGCCGAGATAGCCGAATCCCGACGAACAGCCGGTGATGAGGATCGACTTGCCGGTAAGGTCAGGATCGCCGGCAGGGGAGGGTGTCTCCTCCCGTGCCCCCGCGGGCATCGCGGCAAGCGCCCCGATCGCGGCGGTACCGGCGAGCAGCTGGCGGCGGGAAAAGTCTGTCATGGCGGGTCTCCTCCTGTCGGTGAGCCTATCACAGATCCGGCGGAGGTGGAGGTTCTGTTGGCGAGGGCTCAACTTTCGCCCCAGGGCTATGCGGTTCGGGCGGCGGGTCGATCCGGTTTGCGCGCGCAGAGCAGGCCGATGCCGAGCCAGTAACCCAGCGGAAAGCTCATGCCGAGGCCGATCAGCGGCACCGGGAAGTTGCCGAACAGGGTGCACAGGGCGACGGTGGCGAAATACACGGCGAGCATCGTCGCCGAGCCGCCCGGCGAGGGCGCCGCCGCAAGCGGTGCGAGCGAAGCGCCGGCGAGAGCCAGCACGCCAAAAATCGTGATGGCGGGCGAGAGCAACCAGGCGAGCCTGACGATGCCTTCCACCTCGGCGACCGCTTCGAGCGGGTCGGGGCGTAGCCAGGCGACGGCGGCAAGGACCGCCGCAAGGGCCAAGGCGGCGAGCTTTGCTCGCCCGGATATGCGCTCGCGGATCAGTCCGACCCAGCAGGCGAGCAGGAAGGCCGTCGCCTGCGAGGCGTCGGGCTGGGCGATCAGCAGCGTCGCGATCGCCGCGATCGCGCACAGCGTGAACGGGTGGCGAAGTCCCGTACGGGCGATCGCGACAATTGCGGCGGGAATCAGCAACGCCGCCATATTGGCATGTATCGGGCCGATATCGATCCAGCGATGGACCGCTTCCACCGGAGCGGCGAGCAACGTCGCCGCGAGACCGATCGGCGTGATCGCGAGGATCGCGCGTTGAATGCCGGGACCGCCACCGAAGCAGAGCAGGAGGAGCGAGAGCGCGAGGCCGATAAGCCAGCCGGCGGGGTTGAAGAGCACGGAGGACGGTGCGCCGCGATTCAGCAGCAAGGTCACCGATCCGGCCGCGACCGCGCCGAGCGAGAGCAGAAGAAATGTAAGCCAGGCGCGGCGGCCCGTCGCCATGGTCATCCCTGCATCCTCAGCGCCACTTCATTCATGAAGCGGGCATCGTCGTCCTTGGCGAGCCAATCGGCCTCGGCGGCGATCGCGCCCAATAGGTCGGTCAGCGGCTCGAATTCGGATTTCGCATAATTGCCGAGCACATGGCGGGTGACGCGCGCCTTGTCTCCCGGATGGCCGATGCCGATCCGCACGCGGCGGAACTCGACGCCGATATGCTGGCCGATCGAGCGGATGCCGTTATGGCCGGCGGTGCCGCCGCCGCGCTTCACCTTGACCTTGAAGGGCGCGAGATCGAGCTCGTCATAAAAGACGGTGATGTCCTCGGGCGCGAGCTTGAAGAAGCGCATCGCCTCGCCGACCGCCTGGCCCGATTTGTTCATGTAGGTCGCGGGTTTGAGCAGCAGGATCTTCTCGCCGCCGATCCGTCCGTCCTGCACCCAGCCCTGGAATTTCCTGTTCACCGCGCCGAAGCCGTGGATTTCGGCGATCGCGTCGGCCGCCATGAAGCCGACATTGTGCCGGTGCATGGCATAGTCCGCGCCGGGATTTCCCAGGCCTGCCCAGAGTTGCACGGTTCGAGTTCCTCCCGAGAGGCGGCCTTCGACAAGCTCAGGCCCAACGGATCAGTGGAAACCCGTTAGCACTGAGCTTGTCGAAGTGCGACCATCGGTCGGGCACCGTCTTGTCGGTCACCTAAAAAAAGAAAACCGGCCCGTCCGCGATGGGAGGGGCCGGCTTTCCAAAAGGCCGGGCCGGGAGGGGAGGGACTATTCGCCCTTGTCCTCGCCGGTTTCGGTTTCCCCGCCTTCCTGTTCGGTGGCGGGAACCTCGTCGGCGCTGACGTCCTCTTCGCCCTCTTCGCCTTCGGCTGCTTCGGCCTCGTCATCTTCCTTGCGGAGGATCGACGGGGCAACGACGCCGGCGATGGTGAAGTCGCGATCGTCGATCGCCGAGGTAACGCCTTCGGGCAGATCGACATCGGAAATATGCACCGAATCGCCGATCTCGAGACCGACCAGCGAGATGATGATCTCCTCGGGGATGTTGTCGCCCGGGCAGTTGAGCTCGAGCTCGTGGCGCACGACATTGAGCACGCCGCCGCGCTTGAGACCCGGCGATTCCTCTTCGTCCTTGAAGTGGACCGGGATGTCGACGGTGACCTTGGCGCCCTTGCCGATGCGCAGGAAATCGACATGCAACGGCCGGTCGGTGACCGGATGGAGCTGGATGTCCTTCGGCAAGGTGCGCGATTTGCTGCCCGCCAGATCAATCTCGACCAGGCTATTCATGAAATGGCCGGTGTGGAGCAGCTTCATCAGCTCGCGCTCCTCGATCTGGATCGGCTCGGGATCCTTCTTGTCGCCATAGATAACGGCGGGTATTCGGCCTTCGCGGCGCATGGCGCGAGAG
>JAIVHR010000284.1 GCA_020200935.1 Sphingomonadales bacterium | reverse complement strand
AGATGGGGGTCGCGGTGCGCATGGCTTGCCTCGACGTGCTGACGCGGGGGCGGCGCGGGGTGGAGGGGTGGTGATGATCCACCTCCCCTCCCCGTTCGGGCTCTTGGCTCCCCTCCCCTTGATGGGGAGGGGCTGGGGGTGGGGTGACCTCTCCACGGGCGCCTCGCCGGCGATCGGAATGCCCAACCGAGAGGTCACCCCCACCCAAACCCTCCCCCATCAAGGGGGAGGGCTTCGTGGTGCGCATGGCCTGCCTCGACGTGCTGACGCGCGGGCGGCGCGGAGTGGAGGGGTGGTGATCGTGGAACTCCCAAACCCGCCCTGGGCTCCTGCGAAAGCAGGAGCCCAGGGCGGCAAATGCCTGCGCATGAGGCCCTGGATTCCTGCTTTCGCAGGAAAACGGAAAGGGCGGGGACCATGACCGCGCTCACCATCACCGGCGGCACGCTGATCCGTCCCAGCGCCGAGGATACCGCCACCGGCGACCTCCATATCGACGGCGACACGATCGTCGACACCGCCCCCGCCGACGCCGAAAGCCTCGACGCCTCGCGCCTCTGCATCGCCCCCGGCATCGTCGATCTCGGCGTCTTCGCGATCGACGCGCCGGGCTTCATCGCCGGCGGGATAACGCGCGCGGCATTGATGCCCGATCAGTCGCCGGTGCTCGATCAGGAGGCGCTCGTCCGCTACGCCGCGGTGTCGGGCAAGCCCGAGCTCTGGGTCCATCCGCTGGCCGCCGCGACGAAGGGTCTCGAGGGCCGGGATCTGGCCGAGATCGGCCTGATGCAGCGCGCCGGGGCGGTCGCCGTCTCGACCGGACGCAAGCGGATCGCCGATGCCGGATTGATGCACAAGGTGCTCGCCTATGCCGCCGCGCTCGGCATGATCGTCGTCACCAATGCCGAGGATGAGGGGCTGGTCGGCGAGGCGACCGCGACCAATGGCGAGACCGCGCTCAGGCTCGGCCTGGCCGGCGCGCCGGCGATCGCCGAAGCGATGGCGATCGCGCGCGACATCATGCTCGCCGAGGATACCGGCGGCCACGTCCATTTCCGCGAGGTAACGACGGCGCGCGGCTTCGATCTGATCCGCGAGGCGAAGCGCCGCGGCGTCAAGGTCAGCTGCGGCATCACGCCGGCGCATCTGCTGCTCTGCGACGTCGATATCGGCGCTTACCGCACCTTCGCCCGCCTCGCACCGCCCTTGCGCAGCGCCGAGGATCGCGATGCCGCCAAGGCGGCGCTCGGCGACGGCACGATCGACGTCATCTGTTCGGGTCACGATCCGCGGGGCGCCGAAGCCAAGCGCCTGCCCTATGCCGATGCCGCGCCGGGCATGGCGGGGGCCGAGACCCTGCTGCCGCTATCGCTGATCCTGGTGCGCGAGGGGCTCGTCACCCTGCCCCGGTTGTTCGAGCTGCTGTCGGCCAATCCGGCGCGGCTGCTCGGCGTGCCCGGCGGGTCGCTCGAGCCCGGCGCGCCCGCCGACATCCTGCTGTTCGATGCCGACAAGCCGTGGAAGATCGACAGCGCCCGGCTCGCCGCGGCGGCGGGCAACACGCCCTTCGACGGGCTGCCGGTGCAAGGCAAGGCGGTGGAGTTGCTCAAGGGTGGGCGGCGGTTGGTGAACCCGAACGGATGAACGACTCCGACATCCGTTCGTCCTGAGCGCTGCCGCAGGCAGCAGTCGAAGGGCGATGGGCACTTCGCTCGCCAAGGGCCCGCTTCTCGCCCTTCGACTTCGCTCAGGACGAACGGAAGGGTTGAGTGTTCGCCAGGCGTTTGACGGGTCGCGGCTCAGACCAGCTGCGCGATATCGACGAGCACGTCGGAAGCGAATTCGAGCGGCAGCACGCCATTCTCGGCATCGGTCCGGCGGAGCGGATCGTCGTGCCGTCCGCGGTCGGTCCGCAGCGCCGAATAGCGCGGCGATTCGGCCGAATCGCGATGGGCGGCGGCGGCCTGCTGGGCTTCGCGAGCGGCGCGGATCGCCATCTGCAGCGGCATGTCGCCGGCGCGGGCGCGAACGAAACACTCGACGCCGTTGCTGCGCAGGGCGCGGCACATATTGGCCGCGGCGCCGTGATTGTCATAGCCGCCGAAGGCCAGCCGATAGAGCCGGCGGCCGGCGTCGTAATCGGCGCGGTTGGGCGTATAATTGGCGAGCGCGCGATATTTGCGCACCGCTTCGTCCCCGGCGCCGGAGCCGGATCGCGATGAACCGTCGGCGCGGCCGGAGCGGCCGGAGCCTGCTCGTCGGCGGCGAAGAATTGCTGTTCCTCCTCGACGATGAATTCCGAAGGCACCGTGCCCGAGATCCGCGCGATACCGCGCTCGGTCTCGACGGTTTCCGGAACGAACGGCGCGGGAGCCGAAAATTCGGTCACCGCTGAAACCGGCTCGGCGGACCCATAGGGCGCCGCATCGACATAGGGATCGCTATCGACCGGCGCGGCGAAGGCGACGACCGGGCTTTCCTCGATCCGCGCCTCGGCGGTCATGACTTCGACCGGCGCGGCGGGCGCCAGGGCGAGCCGCATCGGCTGGCCCGGATCGCCGGTATTGACGTTGACGCCCAGCAAGCCCGCCACCTGGTCCCAGCTATTCGCCGGGTTGGAGAATTGCGCCCATTCGCGCATCCGCTGATCGAGCTCGGCCATGCTGACATCCTGCGCGGCGGTGACGCGGGCTTCGGCCCAGCGGCCGGCCAGCGCATAGCTCAGCGCGAGATTCTGCCGCGCCTTGGCATTGCCGGCATCGGCGCGCACCACCTCGGTCAGCATCGCCACCGCGCGGTCGGCATCGCCGGCCAGCGCATAGGCGAGGCCGAGATCGGAAGCGCCGACCTTGCCCTGCAGCGCGTCGAGCTCTTCGCGGGCGTCGAGGTTGCGGCCCTGGGCGATCTGCACCAAAGCGAGATTGAAGGCGGTGCGATCGAGCGCCGAATTGATCGTCAGCGCGTCGTGAAAGCTGGTCTCGGCCGAGGCCATCCTTCCCGCGGCGAGATAGGCGCGGCCGAGCAGATGGCGGTATTCGGCGCTGCGCGGCTGGGCTTCGACGGCCCGCTCGGCATGCGAAATCGCCTGCGCCGCATTGCCCGCATCGAGCGCGGCGCGCGCCGCGGCGGCGGCCTCGCTGCCGGCACGCGCGGCGCTGGCCGATTGCGCGTCGGAATCGTTCGAGATCGCGTCCTGCAGCAGCGGCGAAAAACCGGCGATCGATGCCCCGATTGCCAGCGTCGACGCGGCGACCTTGATCAGCGAGCTATTCATCATCCTCTCCCCGGATCGCCTTGTTAATGGCGATCCCTGCTGTTGGCGGTGAGCCGATCGAGATCGGGCATCGCCTTGAAAAATGTGTCGAGCGCCTCGGTGACGAGTTGCTGCGCCGAGCGATTCTCGAGCGCCGAGGCGAGCCGCAGCTTGAGATGCCGCTGCTTGTCGAGGCGCAAGGTGAAGGCGACCTTGTCGCGGGCCGGCACGTGCTCTCCGGCGGGTTCGGGCGCGGCCGGGCGCATCGGAATGACTTCGCCGCCGAGCGCTTCTTCTTCGGCTTCGAGCGGCTCGGACACGGCAGCTTCGGCGGTTTCCGCGGAATCCTCCCCCGCGCCGTTATCGGCATCGG
>JAIVHR010000283.1 GCA_020200935.1 Sphingomonadales bacterium | reverse complement strand
TTCCAATGGCCGTAGGTGAAGAGCAGCATCGGCGCGCTTGCCGCCGCGGCGGCGCGGTCCGGAAGCAGCGCGTGGACCGGCGCGATCGGCCGCCAGCCGCCGACCGTCTCGCGCATCAGCGACAGCAGCAGGAGGAACAGCCCGGTGCCGGCATAGAGGCCGAGTTCGGTCAGGTCGGTCTGGAAATTGTGGAAATTGAATTCGCCCTGCCAGTTGCGCTCGGCCATCGGTTCGGGGGTATCGAAGCCGATCACGCGCTGGAACCAGCTGATCTCCTCCATCGCCATCAGGAAAAAGATCGCGGCGAGGCCGAGCGTTGCGGCGAGGCGAAGCCGGCGCCAGCGCTCGGGCGTATCGGGGCGGCGGAGCTGCCGCCCGAAGCTTGCCAGCATCAGCCCGCAGGCGATGAACAGCAATAAGGCCGACGACCATTCGATGGCGCCGTCCTCGACCGTCAGTTGATGAAACAGCTCCGGGCTGGCGAGGAAGAGCCCGGTTGCCGCCGTCGCTCCGGCGACCACCAGCCAGCCGAGGCCTGTCGCGGGCGGCGACAGGGGAACCGCCGATTCCGGACTCTCGCGGCCGGCCGCGACGAGCGTTGCGACGACCAGCGCGCCGAGGCCGAACGTCGTCCACATGCGCAGCCAGTGAAAGGTGTCAAACAGCGGGGGCTCCTCGCGCGCCGGGTGCCAGCCGAAGGCGAAGGTCTGCCAGGCGATCATACCCGCTAGCGCGAGCACGACCAGGCCTGCGACCAGCCAGAGCAGCAGCTCCGATTGGCGGGGAAGGTCGGGCGAGGTCCTCAACGGCGGGCCCAGATCGGCTCGAGCAGCGCCGCCAGCCATCCGCCGCGCACGAAGAGCAGGTCGAGAAGCACGGGGCCGGGCTCGGCGCCCATCTCGCTCTTATATCCGGCATCGCCAACGCCCCAGCTGATCCGGGTGATTCCGGCCTCGGCGGCGCGCTCGAAATCGTCATAGAGCAGCACCCGGCCGGGGCCGAATTTGGTGAAACGCTCGTCGTAATTGTTGGCGATGTAATAGCGGGTATCGCCGGCCTCGATGCCGAAGGTGAAGGCGGCGGGCGTCTCGCCGATCGACATCAGGCTGCCGAAGATCATGGTCGCGAGCGCCGGGTCCTGCGCCGCATCCTCCCAGAAGCGGCGCTCGGCGGGATCGCGGAATTTGGTGTCGCCGCCGTCATCGAGCTTGGCGAGCCAGCTGTTGGCCTCGATCTCGGCCATCGCGTCGCGGTCTGCTTTGGTCCAGTCGGCGCCGGTGAAATAGCGGCAGACGACCTCGCCATCCTCGGCGAGCCGCCGCTTGCGCCAGCGATTCTTGCGCTGGGTTTTGGCCGACGGCCAGTCGCCGCCGGCGCGGAGAGCCGCCAAGTCGAGTTCGAAGATCGTGCCGAGCGAACGGGTCAGCACCTGCCAACCCGCATCGCGCGCGGCGGGGACGATGCGTTCGGCGGTGGCATCGCCGGCGAAGACCGGGCCGACGCGCCAGACCCCCCCGAGCGCGCGGCGTGATTCGGGGTCGCAAAGCATCTCCGCGAGCTCGGCCCGGTCGGCGCCGGAGCGGACCGGAAAGCCGCGAAAGGGCCAATAGCCGCCGGAGACGGCGTTGATCCTGAGCGGCCCGTATTTCTGCGCCGAGAGCGGGATCGCGGCGGCCGGCGTCCCGTCCTCGCGCCGCAAGCCGATGATGCGCTCGGCCGGGTTTTTGCCCGCGGCGAACCAGCGATGGCGCAGGAAGGCGCCGCGCGGATCGCCGTCATCGGCCAGCGCATCGATCTCTTCGGGCCGCAGATCGCCCGCAAGCGGCGATGCCGGGGTCAAATCCTGTCGCTTCGTCATGCGCATCGGCGGGCCGCTCTCCCTGGCGCGAAGCTCTAGCCGGATGCGCGTTAAAATCGGGTATAGGCTTGATTAACCACGCTGCGACCTGGCTCCCCGGGGCGAACGCCCAAGATCACACGCGCCAAACCTTCCCAGAGGGAGAAGGATATGGAGCCTTAGCGAACGTAGTGAGCTTAGGCGGAGTTGGATGAGGGGTTCCGCGCTCTCGGTAGGTCGGAACCCCTCACCCAACCCTCTCCCCATGGGAGAGGGCTAAGGCAGTTTACCGAATATTTCCGCCCTTCCGCTATGCGGGCGGGATGGCGACGCGCGAGGTCCAGTTCCATTGCCATCCCAACTGGCTCGGCGCGCATGGCGACGGCACGGTGACGCCGGGCACGCCCTTCGAGCTGACCTGCATGGACAAGGCGCAGCAGCGCGAGGCGATCGCCATGGCGCGCGATCTGCTGGTCGAGGCCGGAGCGCCCGAGCCGGTCGCCTTTCGCGCCGGCAGCTATGCCGCCGACGACGATACGATCGCCGTGCTCGCCGAGCGCGGCATCCGCTTCGACAGCAGCTTCAACGGCGCCGAGCCGCGCGACGTCAGCGCGATATCGCTGCCGCGCAAGCAGGCCGCGCCGATCCGCACCGGCGGCGTCATGGAGGTGCCGGTCGGCCAATTGCGCCAGCCTTCGGGAACGCTGCGGCCGTTGCAGATCTGCGCCGTTTCGAGCGGCGAGCTGCGCCATGCGATCGACCATGCCGCGGCGCACGATCATCCGGCGACGGTGATCGTCGGCCACAGTTTCGAGCTGGCGACGCGCGACGGGCTCAGGGTCAACGATGTCGTGCGGCGGCGCTTCGACCAGCTCTGCCGCGATCTCGCCGCGCGCCACGAGGAGGCGCCGACCGCGCATTTCGTCGATCTCCGCCCGCGCGACCTTGTCGGCGACGCGAACCACGCCTCGGTGCCGGCGCTGCGCTACGCCCATCGCATGGCCGAGCAGCTCTGGGCCAACTGGATCGAGAGGCGCGCCGCATGAGCGCCGCGCTGCCCCAGCCGCTGCGCTTCCAGCTCGGCGCGCGGACCTTGTTCAGCGTCCGGCGGCGGCTGGCGACTGTGGGCTGGTCGCTCGACGAGGCGCTGGCCGGCGAGCCATCCGCGCTGCCGGTGCTGGCACCCGGCGATCACGGCTATCTGCTGCGCTCGGTGCCCGAGGCCGAAGCCGAACGACTGGCCGCCCGGTCCGACATGCTCGCTTTCGTCCGCCAGCGTTATCCGCGCCGCTATGCCGATCTCTCGGGCAGCTTCGACGATTATATGGCGACATTCTCGGCTAGGACCCGGTCGACCTTGCGCCGAAAGACACGCAAATTCGCCGAGCTTTCAGGCGGAACACTCGATCTGCGCAGCTATCGCGGCGCCGAGGAAATCGAGGAGTTCCATGCGCTGGCGCGCCGGGTTTCGCGCAAGACCTATCAGGAAAAACTGCTCGATGCCGGGCTGCCGGAGGGCGCGGAAGCGCTCGCCGAGATGCGGAGGCTGGCGGCGCGGGACCGGGTGCGCGCCTGGCTGTTGTGTCTCGAGGGCCAACCGGTCAGCTATCTCTACGCTCCGGCCAACGGCGAGACGCTGATCTACGCATATCTCGGCTACGATCCCGATTTCGCCCGCCATTCACCGGGTGCGGTGCTCCAGATCGAGGCGATGCGCGAGGTGATCGAGGAAGGGCGCTTCCGCCGCTTCGACTTCACCGAGGGCGATGGCCAGCATAAACGCCAATTCGCGACCGGGTCGGTGGCGTGCGCCGATATGCTGCTGCTGCGGCCGACGGCGGGGAATCGTGCGGTGATCGCGGCGCTGAAGGCGTTCGACGGGGCGGTGGAAATAGCGAAACTCTTCCCGCTCCAGGGTTTGGTGCGGCGCTTCGCCCGATAATCCTTCTCCCCATCGGGAGAAGGCAACGGAGCCTTGGTGAGGCCGAGCGTAGCGAAGGCCGAACTTAGGCGCAGTCGGATGAGGGGTTTCGCCCTCACGATAGGCCTGAACCCCTCACCCAACTCGTTCTAAATTCGCGTTGCTCATTAAGAACTCGATATCCCTCTCCCCTTGGGAGAGGGTTTGTGGTGCGCTATCGATCCTCAATGCAGCTCCGCACCACCGCCATCGTCTGCGCGATCCTTGCTCATGGTGAGCATGGCGTCGTCGCGCGGCTGTTCACGCCCGAACACGGCCTCGTCGCCGGCTATGTGCGCGGCGGCCGGTCGCGGCGGATGCGGCCGGTGCTCCAGCCGGGCAACATCGTCGCGGCGGAATTCCGCGCGCGGACCGAGGATCAGCTTGCCGGGCTGACCATCGAGCTGGCCGAGAGCCGCAGCTCACTCCATGCCGATCCGCTCGCCGCCGCGGCGATCGAATGGGCGACTGCGCTGACCGCCGGCAGCCTCGCCGAGGGCCACGGCTATCCGCGGCTCCATTCCGCGCTCGACGGGCTGCTCGGCGCGATCGCCGCGGCACCGAGCGCGCGGCGCTGGGCCTCGGCGCTGGTGCGCTATGAATTGCTGATGCTGTCCGAATTGGGCTTCGGGCTCGATCTCAAACGCGATCGACGAGCGCCGCGCCGGGCTCTCCGCCGCCCGCCAGCGGCTGGTCGAGCGGATGAAGCACGCGGCGTGAATTCCCGGTCCGAGCGAGGGCTTTTCCCGCTTTCCCCGTCCCGCCGCGAATGCTTCATTGACGGCGGGGTCCCGAACTTGGCACAATCGCCCGCGATGAAGGCGCTGTTTCACCACCATGCGACGACCGACGGCGTGACCGTGCGGGTCGCGGTGAGCTTTCTCCCCGAACAGTCCGAGCTCGACCGGGGCCGCTGGTTCTGGGCCTATCACATCCGGATCGAGAATGACGGCGAGACGCCGGTGCGGCTGCTGACCCGTCACTGGCAGATCAGCGACAATGAGGGCCAGCTTTACGAGGTGAAGGGCGAGGGGGTGGTCGGCGAACAGCCGATCATCGCGCCCGGCGAAAGCTTCGACTATGTCTCGGGCTGTCCGCTCGAAACCCACAGGGGTGCGATGGAAGGCAGTTACCTGATGCAGCGCGCCGACGGATCGACCTTCGATGCCGACATACCGCGTTTCGAACTGGTCGGGCCCGCGGTCACCGGCTGATCATTCCGCCGCCGCCGCCGGTGCCGGTGCCGCGGCGAGCAGCCGCATCAACCGGCTCATCAAGGTCGCGAAGGTAGCTTCCTCGACCGGCGCTTCGGGGTTGTTCCAGCTGCCGGTTACCGCATAGCGCTCGCCGGTCGCCGTCACGCCGAGAAAGCTGAGGCTGAGGACACCGGGCTCGGCGCCGCCCTTGAAGCCCAGATAGTCCCAATCCCCGCCGGCGCTGCCGATGCCGGTGTTGATCGCCAGGATCGCGCGTGCCCGCTCGTCGGCATGCCGATCGAGCCAGGCAAGCAGCCGCACGAGTTCGCGGCCCGAGGCGAACCATTCGATCTCCTCGATCAGCACCGGATCGCCCTGCATCGCCGCCGGATCGAGCGCCGAGGCCGGGATCTCCGCCAGCCTGTCGAGCAGCGCGCGGCGTCCGTCCGGATTGGCATCGAGCCAGGCGCGGCGCAGCTCGTCATCGCCCCAGCTCTTGAGTCGGAACATGTCGAGCGTCGAGAGGAAGGGCGTGTTGACCGCCGCCGCCGCGTGCCCGGTCTCTCCCATCATCGCCTCGATCCGCTCGCGGGTCAGCAGGTGAAGCAGCGTGTCGGCCGCGCTGTTGTCGCTGATCGAGATCATCAGCGTGGCGAGCGTATGCAGCGTCACCGGAGATGCGTCGGGCCAGTTCTGCAGGATGCCCGAGGGCAGCGAACGATGGGTCAGCGGGATGACCTCGTCCCATCGCCGCTCGCCGGCCGTTATCTGCCGCTGCAGCTCGGCGAGCAGCCAGAGCTTGAAGCCCGAGCCGATCGCCATCCGTTCGTGGGCCCGATGCTCGACCGGATAGTCGGGCGTCTCGCCGAGCCGCGCGACGGTCAGCGAGGTATGGCCGGGCAAAGCGCGGATCTCCTCGAGGATCGCCGCCATGTCGTCGGCGATCATCTCGCTGCCGGTGACCAGTAGCCCGGTGATCTTGTGAGGTTCGGTGGGCTCGACCGCCAGCTGCATCTCGACGATCGCCCGTTCGAAGCGATAGGAGACGACACCGCCATACGCTCCCGCGGACTCAATGCCCTCGATCGCCTCGGCGGCGCCGAACTGACCGCGCAGCTGGTCGCGCACGGCGTCGAGCCGGGCGGGCGGCAATGCCTCGAGCATGCGCGGCGCGAAAATATCCTCGGCCGTCGCCTCGCCTTCGAAATAGAGGATGATTTCCGCCGCGCGGGCTTCGAGCGGGCTCTGCGCCGAGGTGGGCTGGGGCGCCGCGAGTCCGATGACGAGCGCTGTCAGCGCCGCGAAAATTTTTGTAAGCATGCCGATCCCCTGTCTGGCAATTGTCATGGCACAGCCGGAGACCTTTGCATGACACTGCCCCGCCTTCAAACCGATCGCCTGATCCTGCGCCCGGTCGTCATGGACGACGCCGAGGCGATGCATCATTTCTTTTCCGACGAGGAGGCGATGCGCTGGTGGTCGAGCGGGCCGCACGAAACGCTCGCGGAGACGCGCGACTATCTGCGCGGAAACGTCATGGGC
>JAIVHR010000282.1 GCA_020200935.1 Sphingomonadales bacterium | reverse complement strand
GGCCATTTCCATGTCGAAACTGGTGTCGCCGATCATCGCCGTGGATTGGGGCGCCGCGCCGGCATCGGCGATGCAGGCCTCGATCATCGAGGGATGCGGCTTGGAGGGATGGCGGTCGGCGGTATGGAGGGCGACGAAGCGCCCGGCCAGGCGGTGGGTATCGAGCACGTGGTTGAGCCCGCGATCGGATTTGCCGGTCGCCACGCCGAACAGCCATTGATCGGTTTCGAGCGTGTCGAGCGCCTCGACAATGCCGTCATAGAGCGGTTCCTTGACCGTGCCGGCGCCGCGCATCGCGAAGAAGGCGGACTTATATGCTTCGGTCATCCGGTCGTGGAGATCGGGCGCGCCTTCGGGATGGAGCCGGCGCATCGCTTCTACGAGGCTGAGGCCGACCACCCGGCGCGTCGCTTCGCGCGGCGGCGGCGCGAGCGAGGCGGCGGCGAAGGCCTCCTCCATCGCCATGCAGATCGGCGCCTGGCTGTCGACGAGCGTGCCATCGCAATCGAAGATGGCGAGGCGGATGGTCATGTTTCACCCTCAAGGGTCGGGACTCTTCTCCCCTCCCCTTGATGGGGAGGGGCCGGGGGCGGGGTGACATCTCGGCCTGCTTTGGGGCCAGCAAGCGGAGTGCCCAACCGAGATTTTCCCCCCAACCAACCCTCCCCTATCGAAGGGGAGAGCTTCGTCTCCGCATCAAACATCACGTCCGCCCCCGCTTGCGCCGTTCGCCGCGGCGGGCTTTGCGGTGATCCTTGGCATGGGCCTTGGCGGCGCGTTTCCGGGCTTGCTTTGGATCTTCGGGCGGCGCGCCGGGAAAGGGATCGTCGCCCAATTCGGAATGGAAGCCGAGATGGGCGAGGCTGTCGGCGAAATGCTCGGGCAGTTCGGCGCTGACGTCGAGCGTCCCGCCGTCGGGATGCGGCACACTCAATCGCCGCGCATGGAGATGGAGCTTGCGGCTGATCGCGCCGGTCAGGAAGGCTCCCTGCCCGCCATATTTGCCGTCGCCGAGGATCGGATGTCCGATCGCCGCCATATGCGCGCGCAGCTGGTGGGTGCGGCCGGTATAGGGCTGGAGCGCGACGAATGCCGCCTGGTTGCCGGCGCGTTCGAGCACGCGATAGCGGGTCTGGGCGGGCTGGCCTTCCTCGTCGGGATGCATCTTCTCGCCGCCCGAGCCCGGCTGTTTGGCGAGCGCGAGATCGATCACGCCGTCATGGATGTCGGGTACGCCGACAATGATCGCCCAATAGATCTTGATCGCCTTGCGGGTCGAGAAGTTCCGGGCGAAATACGCCGCGGCGCGCGGCGTGCGGGCGACGAGCAACACGCCGGATGTATCCTTGTCGAGCCGGTGGACGAGCTTGGGCCGGCTCTCGGCGTCATATTGCAGCGCATCGAGCAGCCCGTCGACATGGTCCTTGGTCCTGGTGCCGCCCTGCGTCGCGAGCCCGGGCGGCTTGTTGAGCACGAGCGCGCTTTTGTCGCGGTGGAAATCGAGGCTGCGGGCGAAAGCCGTCTGGTCCTCGCTGAGCGGAGTGCGCTCCGTTCTCGGCCTGGCCGATTTGGGCGGCTCGGCCGGCGGCACACGGATCAGCTGGCCGGCCGCGACCCGGTCTCCGGGTTTGGCGCGGTTACCGTCGAGCCTGAGCTGCCCGGTGCGCGCCCAGCGCGAGACGATATTGAAGGTTGCGTCGGGCAGATGCCGCTTGAACCAGCGATCGAGCCGGATACCCTCGTCGTCGGACGCCACGGTGAATTCGCGCACTTCGTCGCTGAAGGCCTCGCTCATGCGGCGATCCGAACGATCCAGAGCCCCGCCAACAGCGCCGCGACCGCACCCAGCACCGAAGCCAGCGCATAGAGCGCGGCCAGGCCGATCGCGCCGCGCTCGACCATATTCACGATCTCGAGGCTGAAGGCCGAGAAGGTCGTGAAACCGCCGAGCAGCCCGATACCGAGAAACAATCGCCAGCCCTCGCCGCCCTGGCCATGCCGCGCCAGCCAGCCGACCAGCAGGCCCATGGCGAAGCCCGCCCGGAGAACCAATGTCGGATCGGTGCGTTGAAAATACCATGGAAAGCCTGTTCACGCCCCAATCGCTGAGCTGGTGGGAGATGCTGACGCGGCTCGGCTCGGCCGCCTTATTCTCCTTCCTGCTCGGTATCGAACGCTACACGCACAACAAGCCGATCGATTTCCGGCCCTTCGTGGTGATTGCGGTCATTTCGGCGGCTTTGCTCATCGCGCTCACCGAATTTGCCGCACAGTCAAACGATGGCACTTTCTCGATCGATCCGGCCAAGGTCTTCAGCGGCATCCTGACCGGCATCGGCTTTCTCGGCGCCGGCGCATTGTTCCGCGACGAGAATGTCGTGCGCGGCGCCGGTTCGGCCTCGGCGATCTGGGCATCGGGCGGCATCGGTATCATCTGCGGCCTGGGCTTTATCTGGCTCGCCGGCGTCGTCGCCTTCTTCCTCGCGCTGCTGCTTTATTTCTCCTCGGGCCTCCCGAATGTCCACGAGGCGAAGGATTATAACGGCGGCGACGATGGCGAAGGCGAAGGGAGCGGGAAGAGCTAGCGCCCGCGATTGGCGACGATGTCGACCTCGGTGCCGCCGTCGGAACGGTCGGCGAAGACGATGTAGAAGGCGGCCTCGTCGCGCTCCCGGAAGCCGCCGAGCACGTGATTGCCGTCGGCGATCTGGTGTTCGGCCGAATAGCCGGTGCGGATGGCGCGTGTATAATACCAGTCCATAACGCGCTGCCGGTCGGCGGCGGTGCGGAAGCTGGCGACGCGGAAGCGGCAATTGGGGTTGTTGTAGCCGGCCGCCTCGATCAGTTCGGCATTCGGATAGAGCTTGAAGGGGGTCGGGGAGTCGAGAGCAGCCGGCCCGCCTCGATCGCCTCGCGCGCATCGGCGAGGCTGTGCGTCGTATCGGGTACCGGCGCGCCCGAGACGGCTTCGCCGGGCAGCGCCGCATGCGCGTTCGATTGTTCGGCGAGATCGGGATCGACCATGATCTGGTCCTCGAGCGCTTCGGTCAGCGCCGGATCGCTATTGTCGGCCGCGCCGAGGATCTGCTCGTCGATCTCGTCGGGATCGTCGGTGATATGCTGGTCGGTGCCGCAGGCGCCCAGCACCAGTGCCGCTGCCGCTCCGCCCGCCGTCAGGAAAGTCCTTACCGTCATGGTCCACCGCTCCTTGGCCGATCGGCGGATTTTCGCGGCCAAAGGTTATCAAACCGTTCACTTTCATGGTGAACGCGAAATATTTTTACCGGTGGTTAACCCTGCCCGATGCGCATCAACCGCCGCTGCGGCCTCCGGCGATGGTGATCGATGTGCCCGATCCGGTGTCGGTCGCGGTGATCGTGAAACCGCCGCGATTGTCGCTGTCGGAGACCGTGATCGACTGCATCTGGCCCATATCCATGGTCGCCGCGACGTCGCGGCCCGAATCCTCGATTCGCTCGCGATAGAAGGCGATGACCTCGGCCGGGCTGTCTGCGGTCGAAAAGGCGACGATCTGGCCGCTGCCGCCGTCGGCTCCAGTGCTGTTCGCCGAATAGCCGCCGGTGCGGTTCGCGCCCGGATAGACCGGCATGTCGCCGGGCAGCGCACCGCCCGAATCGCCGGTCCGGATGCGGACCTCGTCTCCCTCCTGCGAGCGGATAGTCACGTCTTGCTCGCCGCGGGCGATCGCCGCCGCGGCCTGGTCGGCCTCGCTTTCGTCATAGCCCCGGCTTTCCTCGCTCCCGCCGCAGCCGGCGAGAGTCACGGCGGCAAAGCCGGTCAGTATCATCGTGCGCATGGATCTTCCTCGAAATCGATGGTTGCGAACCCCGCCCCTTTTCGGATGCTCCGGCTTGTCAGGTCAAGGGCGGTGCCCTATATTGTTAATACAGCAACATCGGGTTCGGGAGGGCCACGCGCCGATGCTCAATATCGTTTCGCTGCTCGTCGGAGTCATCGCCGCCTGCCTGATGCTGCCCGGGCTCATTCCCTTTTTCGGCTGGATCAACTGGTTGATGCTGCCGGTTGCCGCGTTCGGCATCCTGCTCGGGGTGCTCTCGCGCTCGAATGCGGGGCGCAACTTCAATATCGTCATCTTCGTGATCGGCGTCATCCGGCTGATGCTCGGCGGGGGAATCTTCTAGCTCAGCCGAAGCCCTTGCCCGGATCGCGCGGCGCGTGGCGGACCAGCCGCGATGTCGCGACCGCGGCCTGGCGATGGACCACCGCCGTTTGATAATCGGGATCGCTGACCATCTCGAGAAAGGCGCGGGCGCTCGGATAGCGGGCGACAAAGGCGGCGTCCCACCGTTCCTCCTCCGGCCCGATGACCATCGCCTCGGGCGTCCCCGACCAGACGACGCTGCCGCCGACGCGGGCGAAGACCGGCCCGCTCTCCTTGCCGTAGAGCCGATAGGCCTCGGCGCCCGACAGCCCCTTGTCCGCGCAGCCATGCCCTTCGGGGTAGGCCGCTTCGTCGCGGAAGCGCACCAGGTTGAGCATCTCGATCGGCGCATCGCGGTCGAGCGCCTTGAAGGCATCGAAATTACCCCGGCTCGGGT
>JAIVHR010000115.1 GCA_020200935.1 Sphingomonadales bacterium | reverse complement strand
GGGTGGGGGTGACCTCTCGGTTGGGCGCTACGCCCCCGGGCGTGGTCGTGAGCCGAGACCTCACCCCACCCCCGGCCCCTCCCCATCAAGGGAGGGGAGTATCGCGTGTGGATAGCTCCGCACCCCGCTGCTGCAAATCGGATATAGCTGCCCCGACTCACCCAACAGGAACCCCGGTCATGAAATTCTTCGTCGACACCGCCGATACCGACGCCATCCGCGAGCTTGCCGAGACCGGGCTCGTCGACGGCGTCACCACCAATCCCTCGCTGATCAACAAATCAGGCCGCGACATCATCGAGGTGACCAGGGAAATCTGCGAAATCGTCGACGGCCCGGTCTCGGCCGAGGTCGTCGCCACGACGCATGACGAAATGATGCGCGAGGCCGAGGTGCTCAGGAAGATCGCCGACAATATCGCGATCAAGGTGCCGCTGACGATCGACGGCTTGAAGACCTGCAAGAAGCTCACCGGCGACGGGACGATGGTCAATGTGACGCTGTGCTTCACCGCCAACCAGGCGCTGCTCGCGGGCAAGGCCGGGGCGAGCTTCATCTCGCCCTTTGTCGGGCGGCATGACGATATCGGCTATGACGGGATGAACCTGATTTCCGAGATCCGGATGATCTACGACAATTACGATTTTCCGACCGAAATCCTCGTCGCCAGCATCCGCCACCCGATCCATGTGCTCGAAAGCGCCAAGATCGGCGCCGATGTCGCGACGATGCCGCCCGAGGTGATCCTGAAATTGTTCAACCACCCGCTGACCAAATCGGGGCTCGATGCGTTTCTGGCCGATTGGGAAAAGACCGGGCAGACGATCGGGTAGGGGGCGCGGCGATCAGAGGGGCGTCTCCCTGGTCCCGTCACCCTGAACTTGTTTCAGGGTCCATAAGCTCGAACGGTGCTTCTGTTGCGAGCGTCGAGCGTATGGATACTGAAACAAGTTCAACATGACGTAGGGGGAGGCGATGACAGCGGATCGAAGCCCCAATCGAGCGCCAGGTCGCGCCAGTCGGGGTTGTCGCGTTCGATGAGGTTGCATTTCCAGTCGCGGTGCCAGTTCTTGAGCTGTTTTTCGCGGGCAATGGCGTCTTCCATGCGGTCGAAGATTTCGAAATAGACGAGGCGTTTGATGGAGTGCCGCTTCGAATGACCCGGAACCAAGCCCTCCCGATGCTCGAAAATGCGCTTCAACGGATTGGATGTTACGCCAACATAAAGCGCACCGTGCTTGCTCTTTGCGAGGATATATACGCAGGGCTGCCGGTCGCGCATGCATTTGTTCATAGCATTCTCGTCCGTCACCCTGAAAGCGGCACACCCCGTCACCCTGAAGGCGCCACACTCCGTCACCCTGAACTTGTTTCAGGGTCCATAAGCTCCGCCATCGCGTCATTTGCGCCACCGTAGCTTATGGATGCTGAAACGAGTTCAGCATGACGGGGAGAGAGAGGACCGCAAACCGCATTTTAACCCCCGCCCGCTACACACCTCACCATGGGCCAGGTCATCGATTTCGAAACCGGTGCCGTCGCGCAATTGCGCGAACGGGTGGCGCGCGCCGAAGAGGATAGCGGGGATATCCTCGCATTCGCGCGCGGCCATGCCGAGGCCAGCGCGACGATCCACCGCGCGGCGCTCGCGGCGATCGAGGCCGAGGGGCTCGATCATCTGCTGCACATCGTTACGCGCGATTGGCCGGGGATGCTCGGCGTCGACGCCGTGGCGCTGGCGCTGAGTGCCGGCGAGCGGGGGATTCGCGCCGATCGCAGCGGCATGCAATTCGTCGAGCGGCGGCTTGTAGAGCGCGCGATCGGGGACAATCCCGGCGTCACCCTGCGCAACGTCGCCAAGGGCCATCCGCTGTTCGGCGGGGCCGCCGATTCCCTCCGGGCCGAAGCTCTGATATGCTTGGACAATGATCCGCCGCTGCCCACCGGACTGCTGCTGCTCGGCCAGCGCGAGAGCGAACCGCTCGATGTGCCGCACGGTACCGAACTGCTCGGCTTTCTCGGCCAGAGCCTGTCGCGGCTGATCGGGCGATGGCTGCTGCCCTGAACCCCGTTGCCCCGAACCCCGACACCCATCCAGCCGCCCGGCTGGCCGACGATTGGGCCGCCCATCTTTCGCGCGACCGCCGCCGCTCGCCGCATACCGTGCGCGCCTATCTGGCGACCGCGCACCGGCTGATCGATTTTCTCGGACGCCATCTCGGCGCGGCGGTGACGCCCGAAGCGTTGCGTTCTCTCGAAGCTTCCGACTTGCGCGCCTTCCTCGCCCGGCGCCGCGCCGAGGGGCTGGCGAACCGTTCGGCGGCGCGCGAAATGTCGGCGGTGCGCGGTTTCCTGAC
>JAIVHR010000281.1 GCA_020200935.1 Sphingomonadales bacterium | reverse complement strand
CTCGTCGACCTCCCAATATTTGGCGCCCTCCATGATCAGCCTTTGCGCCTGCTGCTGGCGCGGCGAGAGCATGCGGTTGCCGATAAAGCCCGGGCAGACCCCGGCGACGACGGCGATCTTGCCGATCTGCTTGGCGAGTTTCATCGAGGTCAGCAGCACGTCGTCGCGCGTCTTTTCGCCGCGGACGATCTCGAGCAGCTTCATGATGTTGGCCGGCGAAAAGAAATGCAGCCCGAGGACGTAGCCGGGGCGGTTCGTCGCCGCCGCGATCTCGTCGACATTCAGATAGCTGGTGTTCGAGGCGAGGATCGCGCCGTCTTTGACGATCCGATCGAGCTTGCCGAAGACCTCTTTCTTGATGTCCATATTCTCGAAGACGGCTTCGATGACGAGGTCGCAATCGGCGAGATTCTCATAGTCGAGGCTCGGGCTCAGCAGCCCCATCGCTTGTTCGACCTGCTCGCTCGTCATCCGGCCCTTGGCGGCGGTGCGCTCGTAATTTTTGGCGATGACGCCGGTGCCACGGTCGAGCGCTTGCCGGTCCATTTCGACGATCGTCACCGGGATGCCGGCCGACAGGAAATTCATCGAGATGCCGCCGCCCATCGTCCCGGCGCCGATCACGCCGACATTCTCGATCGGGATCAGTGCGGTATCGGGGTCGATATCGTCGATCTTGTTGGCGGCGCGCTCGGCGAAGAAATAATGGCGCATCGCCGCCGACTGGGTGCCGGTCATCAGTCTGACGAACAGCTCGCGCTCTTTCCTGACGCCGTCCTCGAACGAAAGCTCGCCGGCCGCCCTGACCGCCTGGATGCCCGCTTCGGGCGCCTCGAAGCCTTTCAGCTTGCGCGCATATTTCCGGCGGAATTCGTCGAAGATCGCCGGATTCCTGACGCCGTCCTCATTCGCCGTCCCCTCGCGCGATTTGGGTGGCGTCTCGCCGATCTTCGAGCGGGCGAAGTCTATCGCGTCTGTCTCGAGACTGTCCTCGCCGACGACTGCATCGACGAGGCCGATCGTCTCCGCCTTGGCGGCCGATATCGGGTCGCCGGTGACGACGATCGGCAGCGCCGCCTCGGCGCCGACCAGCCGCGGCAGCCGCTGGGTTCCCGCCGCGCCGGGGATCAGCCCGAGCTTGACCTCGGGCAGCCCGATTTTCGCGCTCGGCACGGCGACGCGATAATGGCAGCCGAGCGCCACCTCGCAGCCGCCGCCGAGCGCGGTGCCGTGGATCGCCGCGACGACCGGCTTGGGGCTGTCTTCGAAAGCGTCGATCACTTCGCCGAGGCCGGGCTCCCGCGGCGGCTTGCCGAATTCGGTGATGTCGGCGCCGGCGAAGAAGGTGCGGCCGTCGCAGCGCACGACCACCGCCTTGATCGCTTCGTCGGCCAGCGCCTCCTCGATCCCGGCCTTCAGACCCTGGCGGACGGCGGCGCCGAGCGCGTTGACCGGCGGGTTGTCGGAAATGATGACGAGCACGTCGTCGTGACGTTCGGTGCGGATCGGCGATGGGGTATCGGTCGACATGGTGCTGAGTCTCCTTGCGGGCCTTTCCTTTCAGTCTCGCCCAGCGCTCGCGGGCTGGCAAGGCTGCCGTTACGTCAACCGATGATCGATCCCCCTCCCTTTCAAGGGAGGGGAGTGTCGGGTCGAAATGTCCCCCGGACATTTCTGAACCTTGCGGGGCAAGGTTCGCCCGACACTGGTGGGTGCGCCTCCGGAACGGAGGCGCTCGGCTCGCAGAGCCGACAAGGGCATCGAGCCCTTGTCGTCTCTACCCCACCCCTACACCCAGGATCGGGTGAACAGCGCCCCGCGCTGTTCAGGACATGCCGGGGGCATGTCCGACCCGACCCTCCTGAAGGGGAGGGGGAAGAAGAAGCTTCGAGCTCGGTTGGAGCCCCTTGAGATTGCGCGCCAAGCGCCATAGCGTGCGCGCAAGGGTAATGAGGCCGGGCGTATAACCGGTCCGTCCTTCCCAGATGGAGAGGCAAGTGAGCGACGAGGCATTCGCAATTCCCGCCGGCTGGCCCGCAATGAGTCTCGACGAGGTGCGCGGGGCGCTGACCGCGACCGGCGCGCGCTTCGAGATGGCAACGGTCGAGATCGAGGGGCGGCCGACCAGGGTCTGGGCCAATACGCCGCCCAACTATGCCGTGCTGGCGATCGCCGCGGCCGAGGCATATGGCGAGCGGCTGTTCGACCGCCGCGCTGGCGCACGAGCTCGAGGCGATGGGAATCGAAAAGGGCGACCGGGTGGCGCTCGCCATGCGCAACCTGCCCGAATGGCCGGTCGCCTTCTTCGCCGCGGCGGCGATCGGCGCGATCGTCGTGCCCTTGAATGCCTGGTGGACGGGCTCCGAGCTCGCCTATGGTCTCGAGGATTCAGGCGCCAAGGCGCTGATCTGCGATGCCGAGCGGGCCGAGCGGATCGCGCCGCATCGCGCGGCGCTCGACGGGCTCGCACATATTCTCGTCAGCCGCGGCGATCCCGGCGATCTCGGCGGCGGAGCGCGGCGGCTCGAGGAGGTGATCGGCGCGCCGGGCGATTGGGCGGCGCTCGAGCGGCGCGCGCTGCCGGCGGTCGATATCGCGCCCGACGATGACGGGACGATCTTCTATACCAGCGGCACCACCGGCAACCCCAAGGGGGCGATCGGATCGCAGCGCAACGTCCTGACCTGCATCCTGTCGGGCGGCTATTCTCAGGCGCGGACCTTGCTCCGGCGCGGCGAGATCCCGCCCGAGAGCCCCGAACCCAAGACGATGCTGTGCGTCATTCCCCTGTTCCATGTTACCGCATGCTGCGCGGTATTGATGGGGACGATGGCCGCGGGCTCGACGCTCGTCTTCATGTACAAGTGGGACGCGACCGAAGCGCTCGAGATCATCGAGAGGGAAAGGGTGCACGCGACCGGCGGCGTACCGACCATCGCCTGGCAGCTGCTCGAACATCCCGACCGCGAGAAATACGATCTCTCGAGCCTCGAGACGATCAGCTATGGCGGCGCCCCCTCGGCGCCCGAACTGGTGCGCAAGATTCACGAGATATTCGGCGCATTGCCCGGCAATGGCTGGGGAATGACCGAGACCTCGGCGACGGTCACCACCCATTCTTCCGAAGATTATCTCAACCGCCCCGAAAGCTGCGGTCCGCCGGTGCCGGTCGCCGAGATCAAGATCATGAGCGAGGACGGCAGCCGCGAGCTCGGCGTCGGCGAGGTCGGCGAATTATGGGCTTACGGCCCGATGGTCGTGCGCGGCTATTGGAACAAGCCCGAGGCGACCGCCGAAAGCTTCGTCGACGGCTGGATCCGCACCGGCGATCTCGCGCGGATCGACGCGGAAGGCTTCTGCTATATCGTCGACCGCGCCAAGGACATGATCATCCGCGGCGGCGAGAATATCTATTCGAGCGAGGTCGAGAACGCGCTCTACGACCATCCGGCGGTGACCGACGCGGCGCTGATCGGGTTGCCGCACAAGACGCTCGGCGAGGAGCCGGCGGCAGTCGTCCATCTCGCACCGGGGGAGAGCGCGAGCGAAGCCGAATTGCAGGGCTGGGTGCGCGAGCGGCTCGCCGGTTTCAAGGTGCCGGTGCGCATCGCCTTCGTCGAGGAAACGCTGCCGCGCAACGCCAACGGCAAGATCATGAAACGCGACCTTGCGAAATTGTTCTTCGCGGAGGAAGAAGAGGCGGCGTAACAATCCTCCCCGTCGCGCAGCGATGGGGAGGGGGACCACGAAGTGGTGGAGG
>JAIVHR010000008.1 GCA_020200935.1 Sphingomonadales bacterium | reverse complement strand
GTCATCGGGTTCCTAGCAACTGGAGGGGGATCAGCCGGGCGGCGGCAGATCGAAGGGATCGTCCTCGCGCTCCTCGGAGCGGCGCAGCAATTCATCGACCCGCTCGGGGCGCTGTTCGGCGCTCGGACTCAGCAGATCGTCGGTCGTCGGTTCGCCGCGCGCCATCGCCGGGGCGACCGGCATGCCCTCGCCGGGCGCCGGCTGCAACGCCTCGCGCGCGCCGCAGGAGGCGAGCGTCAGCGATAGTGCCGCAAGCGTGACCGCCTTGAAATTCATGCCTTTCCTTCCGCCTCGAGCCGCGCCCTGGCCTCGGCGATCCGCGCCCGGACCTGGCCCGGCGCGGTGCCGCCATAGCTGTCGCGGCTCGCCACCGAGGCGTCAACCGTCAGCACGCCATGGACGGCGTCGGTGATCCGTCCGTCGATCGCCTGCAATTCCTCGATCGGCAATTGGGCGAGCGAGAGGCCGAGCTCGTCGGCGCGGCGGACCGCGGCGCCGGTCGCATGATGCGCCTCGCGAAAGGGCAGCCCCGCCTCGCGCACGAGCCAGTCGGCGAGATCGGTCGCCGTCGCGTGGCCGGCCTCGGCGGCGGCGCGCATCCGCGCGGCATCGAAATCGACCGTTTCGACCATTCCGGTCATCGCCGCGAGCGAGAGGCCGAGCATGTCGTGCGCCTCGAAGACCGGCGGTTTGTCGTTCTGCAGATCCTTGGCATAGGCGAGCGGCAGGCCCTTCATCGTGACGATCAGCGCCTGCAGCGCGCCGGCGATCCGCCCGGCATGGCCGCGCACCAGCTCGGCGGCGTCGGGATTGCGCTTTTGCGGCATGATCGAGCTGCCGGTCGAATAAGCGTCGGGCAAAGCGACGAAGCCGAAGGGCTGGCTCGCCCAGATGACGAATTCCTCGGCGAGCCGCGAGAGATGAAGCGCGGTGGCCGTCGCCGCGAACAGATAATCGAGCGCGAAATCGCGGTCCGAGACGGCGTCGAGCGAATTGGCGCTCGGCCCATCGAAGCCCAGCGCCTCGGCCGTCGCTTCGCGATCGATCGGAAAGCCCGTCCCGGCGAGCGCGGCGGCACCGAGCGGGCATTCATTGAGCCGCGCCCGCGCATCGGCGAAGCGCCGTCGGTCGCGCCGCGCCATCTCGTAATAGGCCATCAGATGGTGGCCGAGGGTGACCGGCTGGGCCGACTGGAGATGGGTGAAGCCAGGCATCACCGTTTCGGCATGCTCCGCGGCGCGCGTCACCAGCGCCGACTGGAACCGGGCGAGCGCGGCATCGACGGCGTCGATCGCCTCGCGCACCCAGAGCCGGAAATCGGTCGCCACCTGGTCGTTGCGCGAGCGCGCGGTGTGGAGCCGCCCGGCCGCCGGGCCGATCAGCTCGGCGAGGCGATGCTCGACATGCATGTGGATGTCCTCGAGATCGGGATCCTCGGCGACGCCGCGCTCCTCGAACTCTTGCGCGATGGTATCGAGACCCTCGCGAATGCGGGCGGCATCCTCGGGCGAGACGATGGCCTGCGCCTCGAGCATGTCGATATGCGCGCGGCTGCCCGCGAGATCCTGCCGCCACAAGCGCTTGTCGAAGGCGATCGAGGCATTTATCTCGCGCATCACCGCCGCCGGGCCCTCGTCAAAGCGCCCGCCCCACATGCTGTTGGAGCCAGACTTGCGCCTCGGAATCGCCCTTCTCCTCGCCATCCTGTGCCTCGGCGCCTGCGATAGGCAAAGCGGTGATGGCGGGCAAGCCGATCGCGCCGGGAGCGGCGATCTCGGCGGCTCCGAGCTGGTCGGGCGGGTCGACGTTTCGGCGCGCGGCACGCTGGCGCCCGATCTCGAATTCGCGAACCCGGCGGGCGAGACCGTGCGACTCGCCGATCTCGAAGGGACGCCGCTGCTGGTCAATCTCTGGGCGACCTGGTGCGCGCCCTGCATCGCCGAAATGCCGTTGCTCGACGCGCTCGCCGAAGACCGCGAGGGCAATCTGCGCGTGCTGACCGTCAGCGAGGATTTCCAGGGCGCCGAGGTCGTCGAGCCCTTCTTCGCCGAACAGGGCTATCGCCGGATCGAACCCTGGCTCGACCCCGAAAACACGATGATGGCGACGCTGGGGCTCGATTCGCTACCGGTAACGATCCTCTACGATGAAAGCGGCCGCGAACTGTTCCGCGTCCATGGCGGAATGGACTGGTCGGGCGCGCGCGCCGAAAGGCTGATCGACGGAGCGTTGGGAAACTAGTGCTCCTGCGAAAGCAGGAGCACGTCACCCCCTCAACAACTCGTTGACGCTGGTCTTGGCCCGCGTCTTCTCGTCGACGCGCTTGATGATCACCGCGCAATAGAGCCCCGGCGCCGGCGCGCCGTCGACCGTCTGGCGATTCGGCGTCGAGCCGGCGACGACCACCGAATAAGCGGGCACGCGGCCGGTGAAGGTCTCGCCGGTATAGCGGTCGACGATCTTGGTCGAGGCGGTGATGAAGACGCCCATGCCGAGCACCGCGCCCTCCTCGACGATCACCCCCTCGACGACCTCCGAACGCGCGCCGATGAAACAATTGTCCTCGATGATCGTCGGGTTGGCCTGCAGCGGCTCGAGCACGCGCACCGCCTTCTTCAGCCATTGATGGACGACCCAGCCCTCGCCGCTCTTCTCGGCGACGCGCGCCTCGCCGGTGTCGAGCATCGCCAGCGCCGTCTCGACCGCCTCGCGCAATTCGCCGGTGGTCGCCGAGTTGACGCTCTCGCGCCGGTCCCAGCCGCTTTCGATCGCGCTTTCGAGCTGCTTGGTCATGCCGTTTCCTTCAGCGAGGCGAGCCACGGGGCGACCGCCTCTATCTCATAGTCGATATAGCCCGCATCGGCCTCGTGGGCGCCCTTTTCCGAGCCGTTATTGACCCAGACCGTCACCATGCCGAGCGCCTTGGCCGGACGCAAATTTCGCGCCATGTCCTCGACGAACAGGGCCCGCTCGGGCGCGATATCGAGCGCCGCGCACATCGCATCGTAGCTCGCCGGATCGGGCTTGGGCGCATAGCCGGCGGCGTGGATGTCGTGCAGCGCGTCGAAGCTCGCGCCGAGCCCGAGCCGTTCGAGCACGCGCGTCGCATAGGCCGCATCGCCGTTGGTGAAGACGAATTTCTTCCCCGGCAGCTCGCCGATCGCCTCGGCGAGCGCGCGATCCTGTTCGAGGATCGCAAGATCGATATCGTGGACATAATCGAGGAATTCGTCGGGCTCGACGCCGTGCGAGGCCATCAGCCCCGACAAGGTCGTGCCGTGCTCGTGGAAATATTTCTTCTGGATCCGCCGCGCCTCGACGCGATCGACATCGAGCAATCGCGATATGAAGCTCCCCATCCGTTCGTCGATCTGGTCGAACAATCGCACGCCCGGCGAATAGAGCGTATTGTCGAGATCGAAGATCCAGCTTTCGACATGGGCGAGCGCGGGCGTCATCCGCGCCTGTTAGCCGGGCGGGCCGGCGATGGTAACCCGTCAATATCCGGGGATCGGCGAGAAGACGATGACCTTGAGATCGCGGTCGGGGCGCCAGTCGGTATGGCGGACCTCGAACTCGGTCGGCGAGATCCGGCGCACGCCCTCGCCGCAGAAGCTGACGATGTTTTCGGGCGCGCCCTTGTCGACGACCAGCCGGAACTCGCCGATCGGCGAACGCCAGTTGCCGCCGGTGGTCAAGATGTAGGTGAAAGCGCGGTCAAGGATGATCGGCGTCGCGTCCCCTTCGCCGGCTTCGCGATGGAGCCGTTCGATGCCGGCCATGACGTTGGCATCGATGCAATAATCCGCAATCATCTGCCGCCCGAACTCGCTCTCTCGAAAATCGGCATCGGCGAGCATCGCGTTGAAGCCGCCGCCGGCGCCCGGCGCATAGGCGTGACGGATGCGGACATCCTCGCCGGCCGGGAAGGTCTGCTCCCAGAACCAGGTCTCGCGCACCGTCCAGAGCGGCTCGAGATGGCGCTCGAGGCCCTCGCCGGCGTCATACTCGGTCGTCTCGGCGAGCCCGGCCTCGATCAGCCGGTCCCGCGCGTCGCGCGGCAGCGCGTCGAGCGCCCGGCCGATCTCCCAGGCGCCATGCTCGCTGGCGAGCGGTACGCCGAGCTCGCGCAGCAAAGCCGTATGCTCGGTCTCGCCGAGAAAGGCGCGGATCTCGACTTCGAGATCGACCGGCGCGCCGTCGACCAGGGTTTCGAATCCCGAGGGATAGGCGACATCGCCGTAGCGATCCTGCTCGAGATCGCGGTCGGGCATGGGAAAGGCGACGAGCGTAGTCACGTCAACGTCGCTCTGGTTGCGGAAGACGTAATCGACGCGGATCAGCTCGGTCGAGACATAGAGATCCTCGCTGAGCATATCGATGGCATCGCTCTGCCGCAGCACGAGCCCGCCCGCGGCACGCTCGGCCGTGCTGTCGTTGGCGACGAGCGGCGCAGCCTGGAGAGTCAGCGCTGCGGAAAGGACCAGTCGGCCGATGCGGTGCATGGCCCCGTAATAGCCTGATCGCATTGAACCCTCACCCGGCCCTGCGGGCCGACCTCTCCCACAAGGGGAGAGGTGAATAGGCGCTAGACGGTGAAGCTTTCGCCGCAGCCGCAGCTGCCGGTGGCGTTGGGATTGTCGAAGGTGAAGCCGGCGGCGAAATCGTCTTCGGTCCAGTCCATCGTCGAGCCGATCAGATAGAGCACCGATCCGGCGTCGATATAAAGGTCGCCGCCCGGTGTCTCGATCTTCTCGTCCATCGGATCGGCCTGTTCGATATAATCGACCGAATAAGCGAGCCCCGAACAGCCGCGGCGCGGCGTCGAGAGCTTGACGCCGATCATCCCCTCGGGGGCTTCGCTCATCAGCTTCTCGATCCGCGCATGCGCGGCATCGGTGAGGTTGAGCGCGGCGGGCATTTCGCGGGTCTTCGTTTCGGTCATCGATATTATCCTGAAATACGTTCTTTCGTCCCGTCACCCCAGCGAAGGCTGGGGTCTATCCCGGACAGCGATTCGCACCCCATCGAGCTGGGATGGATTCCAGCCTTCGCTGGAATGACGATCCGTTGCAGACCAATTCCCCTCGCCATCACAGCATCCCCAATTCGAGCCGCGCCTCGTCGGTCATCTTGTCGGGGCTCCAGGGCGGGTCCCAGACGAGGTTGACCTCGGCATGGCCGACGCCCGGCACCGCGCCGACGCGCAATTCGACCTCGCCCGGCATCGATTCGGCGACCGGGCAATGCGGCGTGGTCAAGGTCATGGTGACGATCGCCTCCTTGTTCGGCGTGATCTCGACGCCGTAGATCAGCCCGAGATCGTAGATATTGACCGGGATTTCGGGGTCGTAGATTTCCTTCAGCGCGTCTTCGACGGCGGTTTGCAGATCGTCCGATTCCTCGGCGTCGGGATCGGGCATCGGCTGCCGGGCGAGGAAGCCTTCGAGATAATCCTTCTTGCGCTCCATCGTCTCGCGCGCGCTTTCGTCGGAGGCCTGCTGCGCCTCGAAGGGCGAGGGCGCGACGACCGCGCCGTCTTCCTCGCCGTCCTCCTCGCCGTCTGCCTCGCGCGCATCCTCGACGCGCGCCTTGGCCGGCGTGTCGACCTTGTCGACCTCTTCGCGCTCGATCTTTCTTTCGCTGTTCATGCCGTCGCTCACCTGAAAATTCTCGTCACGCGCTCGACGCCGCGGATCAGCGCCGCGACATCCTCGCTGTTGCTGTAGAGGCCGAAGCTCGCCCGCGCGGTCGCCTCGACGCCGAGCGTCTCCATCAGCGGCTGGGCGCAATGATGCCCGGCGCGGATCGCGACGCCCTCTTCGTCCAATATGGTGGCGATATCGTGCGGATGCACGCCCTCGATGCCGAAGCTGACGATGCCGGCCGAATCCGCCGGGCCGAAGAGCCGCACCGAATTGATCGCGCCCAATGCCGCGCGCGCCTCGCCGACCAAAGCGCATTCGGCGGCGTGGATCCGATCGAGCCCGATCGCCTCGACATAATCGATCGCCGCTTCGAGCCCGAGCGCGCCGACGATATGCGGCGTGCCGGCCTCGAAGCGCAGCGGCGGGGGGCCGTATGTCGTGTCCTTCCAGCTGACGCGGTCGATCATCGATCCGCCACCTTCCCAGGGCGGCATCGATTCGAGAATCTCACCGCGTGCCCAGAGCGCGCCGATGCCGGTCGGGCCGTAAAGCTTGTGGCTCGAAAAGACGTAGAAATCGCAATCGAGCGCCGCGACATCGACCGCCATCCGCGGCACGGCCTGGCAGCCGTCGAGCAGCAGTTTCGCGCCGACATTATGAGCGAGATCGGCCGCGCGCTGCGCGTCGAGCACGCCGCCGAGCACGTTGGAGACATGCGCGAGCGCGACGAGCCTGTGGCGATCGGTCAGCATGTCGCCGAGCGCATCGAGATCGATCGCGCCGTCATCGGTCAACGGGGCGACGTCGATTTCGGCGCCGGTGCGTTGGGCGAGCATCTGCCAGGGGACGATATTGGCGTGATGTTCGAGCGCCGAAAGCATGATCCGGTCGCCTTCGCCGATATTGGCGTTGCCCCAGCTGTTGGCGACGAGGTTGATCGCCTCGGTGCCGCCGCGCGTGAAGACGACCTCCTCGGGCCTGCCGCCGAGAAAGCCGGCGATCCGCGCGCGCGCCGCCTCGAAGGCGCGCGTCATCTCGGCCGAGCGCGCATAGACGCCGCGATGGACGGTCGCATAACGCGCGCCATAGCCCTCGGCGACGGCGTCGATCACGGGCTGCGGCTTGAGCGCCGTCGCCGCGCTATCGAGATAATGCCAGCCCTCGGCGAGGCTCGGGAAATCGGGACGAGCACCAAGCGAGGCCGGAGAGCAAGAGGTGGCGGTCTGGATATTCATTCGGGGGAATACCCCATCCGCGTGTCGGCCGGACACCGGTGATAGAACCAGATGGTCTTGAAATAATCCTCGCCGACCTGCGGCAGCGCTTCTGCAAATAGCTGATCGCCGTCAGCACTGAGTACGAAGCGAGTCCGCGATTCCCAGCTTTCTCCTTCGCCCGACATGCCGAGCTTCACATGGACATCGCGATCATCCGCGCCGAACAGCTCGATCGGCATGCCATCGGATTCCCAATAGCGGATCAATCGCGGCTCGATCCGGATCCGATATGTGCTGTGCGATCCAGCACAAGCCTCGGCGGATATGTCCCAGACTCCGACAAAAGCATCGGGGAAAGTGGGCGGTGGCAAGGCTTGCGGAAGGGCCTGCGCCAAGAAAAAGGCCGGCAGCAGTGAGCTCACAACATCGCTCCCAGCGCTTCGAGCGCCCGGCCCTCGATCTCCTCGCGCGCCGCCTCATCCTCGATCGCCACGAAGGCATCCGCGATAAACGCCCGGAGCATCAGCCGGCGCGCCTCGGCGGGCGGGATGCCGCGCGAGGCCATGTAGAACAGCGCCGCCTTGTCGAGTTCGCCGACGGTGGCGCCATGCGCGCATTTGACGTCGTCGGCGAAGATTTCGAGCTCGGGCTTGGCGTTGGCGCGCGCCGTGCGGTCGAGCAGCATCGCCTTGACCGACTGGGCGGCGTCGGTCTTCTGCGCGTGGCGCGCGACGCCGACCTTGCCGAGGAAGCTGCCCGTGGCCTTGCCGCCGAGCACCGAGCGGACGACCTGGTTGCTCGTCGCGCCGGGTTCGGCATGGCGCACGTCGGTGA
The DNA here is from genome assembly GCA_020200935.1 of Sphingomonadales bacterium. Classification (GTDB taxonomy): domain Bacteria; phylum Pseudomonadota; class Alphaproteobacteria; order Sphingomonadales; family Sphingomonadaceae; genus Parasphingopyxis. The sequence continues at coordinate 5,769 of JAIVHR010000008.1, read as the reverse complement.
CGATTTCGAGCGTCTGGCCGCCCGATCCGAGGATCGCGCCGCCGAGTTCGAAATGCGCGCCCTCTTCGAGCGTCACCTCAACCGCGATGCGGCCGTAATCGGCGGCGATGGCGAGGCAATGGAGATCGAAGCGGGCATGCTTGCCGATGCGCACCGCGAGGGTGCGGATATCGACATTCGGGTCGCGCGCTTCGAGCACGATCCGGCGCGCCGCGCTCTCGCCGGCGGACACGACGATCTCCTCGCGCTTGCCGGCGATATCGGGCCAGACCGGCGCCAGCGCATCGAGATCGGCATAGCGCCAGGCCTCGTCGCCCTTAGTAGGAAGAGGGGGGGTGGGGAGGGGAAGCGTCTCGCTCACGCCGCCTCCTCGATCGCGCCGTAGCCCTCGTTTTCGAGCCGGACGGCGAGATCGGGGCCGCCGGTCTTGACGATACGGCCGTCCGAAAGGACGTGGACATAATCGGGCTCGACGACCTCGAGCAGCCGCTGATAATGGGTGATCAGCAGCACGCCCTTGTCGGGTTTCCTCAGGATCGCGTTGATGCCCTCGCCGATCGTCCTGAGCGCGTCGATATCGAGGCCGCTGTCGGTCTCGTCGAGGATCGCGAGCTTCGGATCGATGATGCCGAGCTGGACCATCTCGTTGCGCTTTTTCTCGCCGCCCGAAAAGCCGACATTGACCGCGCGCTTGAGCATCTCGGCATCCATCTTGAGCGATGCCGCAACCTCGCGCGCGAGCTTCAGGAAGGCGCCGCCCGACAGCGCCTCCTCGCCGCGCGCATCGCGCTGCGCATTGAGTGCCGCGCGCAGGAAATGGAGATTGGAAACGCCAGGAATTTCAACCGGATACTGGAAGCCGAGGAACAGACCGGCCGCCGCCCGCTCATGCGGCGCCATCGCCAACAGGTCGTCTTCTTCATAGCTCACCGAACCTTGCGTCACCTCGTAACCCTCGCGCCCGCCGAGCACATAGGCGAGCGTCGACTTGCCGGCGCCGTTGGGCCCCATCACCGCATGGATCTCGCCGGCGCCGATCTCGAGGCTGAGCCCCTTGAGGATCGGCGTGCCGCCGACTTCGGCGTGGAGATTGTCGATCCTGAGCATCGTCATTCGGAGATCGCCTCATCGTCGACCGGCCGGTTGGCGCGCGCCAGCGTGGCTTCCTCGCCGGCCTTGGTGGCGAGGAAAGCGTCGGTCGCCGCGACCAGCCTTTCGGCGGTCGCGCGGATCTGAGGTTCGGCGAGCCCCGGATAGCGCGGCACCAGGCCGAAATAGAAGGCGTTGACATAGGCCGCCCGCGCGCCCGAACAGCGCAGCACGGCCTCGCCGCCGATATCGTCGATCGCGAAATCGGCGATCTCGAGCTCGGCCGCCGCCTCGGCGACGCATTGCGCATAATGCGTATAGGCGCGGTCGAGATCGGACGGTTCGGCGGGCGGCTCTTCGGAGACGACGGCCTCGTTGCCGCCGCCCGGCCCGTCGGCATCGTCCTCGGTCACCGGCGCGTCCTCCTCGGCGGCATCGGCCCGATCCTCGGTCGGTTCGGTAACCACTGCATCGCCGAACAGCGAATCGACCGATTCGAGATCCAGTTCGCCGTCCTCTTCCTCGGACTGGGCGAAAGCCGGAGCGGCCAGCAGGGCGGCGCAAGCCGCAACGGATACGATACGCAACTTCATCCCACATTTCCTTCGTGGCTGGTCCAGCGCAGTGCCTGCACTGGATTCACAGAACGAGCCGTTCGATCAGTCATGATCGATGACATTCAATGTCTGACGCGCAGCTTCGAGCGCCTCGGTCTCGATTTCCGCGCGATAATTGCTCAGATTGTCGATGGCGGTTTCCTGCGATCCGGTCACCGCGATCTCCTTGAAGATCGCGTTGGTGCCCGCGTAGAGATTTTCGTCCATGCACTGGCTGCGAGCGGCATCTAGAATTTGCTCGTCTGACTGTTCCGGATCGAAGACCTCCGCGACCGATTCGGTCATGCATTGGCGATAAGGCTCGTAAAACGCCTCGGCTTCCGACGAGGCCAAAGCAGCACCGGAGAGAACGAACAGGGCGATGATCATCCGACGCTCCCCTCGAGCGAAATGGCGAGCAGCTTCTGCGCCTCGACGGCGAATTCCATCGGCAGCTCCTTGAGAACTTCCCTGGCGAAACCGTTGACGATCAGCGCCACCGCCTCTTCCTCGTCGAGGCCGCGCTGCATCGCGTAGAACAGCTGGTCGTCCGAAATCTTCGAAGTCGTCGCCTCATGCTCGACCTGCGCCGAAGGGTTCGAGACCTCGATATAGGGCACGGTATGCGCGCCGCATTCATCGCCGAGCAGCAGCGAATCGCACTGGGTGAAGTTGCGCACGCCTTCGGCCTTGGGGCCGACGCGGACGAGGCCGCGATAGGTGTTGTCGCTATGGCCGGCGCTGATCCCCTTGGAGATGATCGTCGAGCGCGTGCCCGGCGCATTGTGGATCATCTTGGTGCCGGTATCGGCCTGCTGATAGTTATTGGTCAGCGCAACCGAATAGAATTCGCCGACGCTGTTCTCGCCGTTCAACACGCAGCTCGGATATTTCCATGTGATCGCGCTGCCGGTCTCGACCTGGGTCCAGCTGATCTTGCTGTTCCTGCCCTGGCACAGCCCGCGCTTGGTGACGAAATTGTAGATCCCGCCCTTGCCCTCGGCATCGCCCGGATACCAGTTCTGGACGGTCGAATATTTGATCTCGGCATCGTCGAGCGCGATCAGCTCGACGACCGCGGCATGGAGCTGGTTCTCGTCGCGCATCGGCGCCGTACAGCCTTCCAGATAGCTGACATAGCTGCCCTTTTCGGCCACGATAAGCGTGCGCTCGAACTGGCCGGTATTCTCGGCGTTGATCCGGAAATAGGTCGACAGTTCCATCGGACAGCGCGTGCCTTCAGGGATGTAGACGAAGGTGCCGTCGGAAAAGACCGCGCTGTTCAATGCGGCGAAATAATTATCGCCGCGCGGCACGACCTTGCCGATCCATTTCTTCACCAGCTCGGGATATTCGCGGATCGCTTCGGAGATCGACAGGAAAATGACGCCGGCCTTCTTCAATTCCTCGCGGAAGGTTGTGGCGACGCTGACGCTGTCGAACACCGCATCGACGGCGACCTTCCTCGCGCCCTCGACGCCGGCGAGCACCTTTTGCTCCTCGATCGGGATGCCGAGCTTTTCGTAGGTCCGGCGGATTTCCGGATCGAGTTCGTCGAGGCTCTTGAGCTTTTCCTTCTGCCTGGGCTCTGCATAATAATAGGCATCCTGATAATCGATCATCGGGATGTCGAGCTTCGCCCAGTCGGGCTCGGTCATCGTCTTCCAGCGTTCGAAGGCCTTCAACCGCCAGGCGAGCATCCATTCGGGCTCGTTTTTCTTGGCCGAGATGAAGCGGACGGTGCTCTCGTCGAGCCCCTTGGGCGCGAAATCCTGCTCAACGTCGGAGGAGAAGCCCCATTCGTAGCTCTCGGCCCTCTTGACCGCCGCCCGCGCTTCGGCGTCCTTGAGCTTGGTCTGTTCGTTCACGCCGCGACTCCTTCCGACAGGCTCGCCAGACTGACGCCGTCGAGCGCGCCGCGCACGGCATTGTTGACCGCGCCCCAATGCGGGCGGACCGAACAGCATTCTTCGAGCCCGCAATCGTGCCGGCCATAAGGAGCGCAGGCGGTCATCGCGATCGGCCCTTCGACCGCCTCGATAATGTCGGTGAGGGTGATCGCGGCGGCGGGCCGGGCAAGCTGGATGCCGCCGCCGGTGCCGCGCGCCGAGCGGACGAGACCGGCCTTGGAGAGCATGCTGACCAGCTTCTGCGCGGTCGCCAGCGGCACGCCGGTTTCCTCGGCGAGCGCGGTGGCGCTGGTCCGCGCGCGTTTCTTGCTATCGGCATCGACAAGCGATGCCGTGCCGCAATGGCGCGCGGCGGCGCTCATCAGCACCACGGCATAATCGGCCATGCTCGACAGTCGCACGCGCAAACCCTCCAATCGGATCAATCTACTCCGATTGCGATGTGGTGGGGATGAGGCATGAGGTCAAGCGATTTCGGGGCGTTGTCAGCCATCCGATGTGAGCCCCGTCAACCTTCCCGCCTTCTTCGGCCGCGCACCCACCGGCATCAACAGGAAGGCATTGCACAAAAAGAGGGCCCCGGTCCCGAAGGATCGGAGGCCCCAGAGTCGAAGGATCATCGAATCCTTCGGGTCGCGATCGGCGAGATAGCCGTCAGAACCCAAGCTGTATTGGACGCAATCGCCTGGCGCCAGCCAATCAATCGCCGGATCGGACCGATTCGATCCAGGCGTCGACATTCTCTTCGAGGATATCGAGCGGCACCGGACCCGGCTCGAGCACCACGTCATGGAAGCCGGCATAAGTGAAATCCTCGCCCAGCGCGTCCATCGCTCGCTGGCGCAGCTCCATGATCTTGAGCTTGCCGATCATATAGGCCGTCGCCTGACCCGGATAGACGACATAGCGCTCGATCGCCTTGCGGATGTCGCCTTCGGGGTTGGGGGTGTTTTGCTGCAGATAGGCGATCGCCTCCTCGCGCGACCAGCGCATATGATGGATGCCGGTATCGACGACCAGCCGGCAGGCGCGCCACAATTCCATGCCGAGCCGGCCGAATTCGCTGTAGGGGCCCGAATAGGCGCCCATATCGTGCGCCAGCTCTTCGGAATAGAGGCCCCAGCCTTCGGTATAGGCGGTAAAGCCGCCGAACCGCCGGAAGGGCGGAATGCCCTCGGTTTCGGTCTGCAGCGCGCGCTGGAGATGATGGCCGGGCACCGCCTCGTGGAAGGCCAGCGCCTCGAGCTCGGTCCTCGACATGTCGCGCAGATTGTAGAGATTGACGTAATAGGTGCCCGGGCGCGATCCGTCGGGCGCCGGCGAATTGTAAAACGCCTTGCCCGCCGATTGCTCACGGAATTCCTCGACCGGCTTGACGATCAGTTCGGATTCGGGAAGCCGCCCGAAATATTCGGGCAGCAGCACCCGCATCCGTTCGATCGCCGCGTTGGCATCGGCGAGATAGGCCTCGCGCGTCTCGTAGAACATGTCGTCGCTCGTTCTGAGGTGCTCGAAGAATGCCTGCAGCGTGCCCTCGAAGCCGACCTGCTCCATGATCGCCCGCATCTCGCCATGGATCCGCTCGACATTTTCGAGGCCGAGCTGGTGGATCTCGTCGGCGGCGAGATCGGTGGTCGTGTAATAGCGCAGCCGCTCGGCATAATAGGCTTCGCCATCATCGAGCCGCCAGATGCCGTCATCGGTCGGTGCGTTGGGTTGCTGCGCCTCGAGCATCGCGATCAGCCGCTCATAGGCCGGCCGGACCGATTGCAGCAGCGCCGCGCGGCCGCGCGCGATGAGATCGTCCTTGGCCGCCTGGTCGATATCAAGCGCATCGACCTTTTCCTTGAGATCGGCGAACAGCGGCGCATCCTCGCCCTCGGTGAAGGGCGCGCCGGTGATCACGTTGCGCGAATCAGAGAGCACATAGGGATAGACCCAGTCGGGCGGCATCACGCCGTTGGCGGCGCGTGCCTCGGCCTCGGCGATCAGCGTGTCGATGACCGGCCCCAGCCCTTCGAGCCGCTGGACATAGGCTTCGGCATCCTCCTGGCTGCTGACCCGGTGGATATTGATCAGGAAAGCCGGCAGCCCGCTCTGGGCGCCGTTCATCTGGTCGAAAATATAGTCGTTATGGCGGAAGGCGAAGGCCGCGGTCTGGCGGTCTGCCATGC
>JAIVHR010000280.1 GCA_020200935.1 Sphingomonadales bacterium | reverse complement strand
GGCATCGGCACGGTGATGTCCATCTTCCAGGTGAAGGTATCGCCGTCGACCTTGCCTTCCTGGATGTCGACCGACCCTTGGGCGCCGGCGTTGGAGCCGGTCACGGTGTCGCCTTCCTGATTGAGCGTCATCGTCGATTTCTGCTCGCCCATCGGCGAGTTCACCACGGCGTCCCAGGTTCCGGTTACATCAGTCATGTGCGAATTCCTTCTTCCTTACATTGATGTCAATACTCACTGCGCTTCCCTCACTTCCACGTCGAGCCCGAGCGCGTCAAGCTGCGAACGGATGCTCTCCGCTTCGCCGACCACGACCCAGATAAAATTGTCGGGATCGAGCACCGCGCGGATCGCGCTGTCGAGTTCACCCGCGCTCATCGCGCGATAGCGATCGGCCAGCGTCTCCTGATAATCGTCGGAGCGATCGAAATTGGCATTGTTGCGCAGCCCGTTGAGCACGTCGGCGGCGGTCTCGTAGCTGCCCGGCAATTCGCGGATGTTGCCATTGCGGATCCGCTCGAGTTCGGCGGGAGTGAGCCCGTTTTCGCCGAGAAAGCCCGCATATTGCTGCTGGATCGCGCGGATCGAATCCCCGGTGCGATCAGCCTGGACCGGGGCATAGACGATATAGGGGAAATTCTCTTCGGCGATGCTCAGGAAACCGTAGGCGCCATAGGCCCAGCCCTTGGTTTCGCGCAGATCCATATTGAGCCGGGCGAGGAAATCCCCGCCCAGCGCCTCGTTCGCCGCGTTGAGCAGAACCAGATCGTCGGTCCCGGCGACCGGCAGCACGCTGCCGGCGAAGATGATCGATTGCGGCGATTGCGGCCGGTCGATCAGCACGATGCGCGATTGCGGGCCGGCGGCGGCCTCGGGAAAGCTCTTCTCGCCGCCCGCCACCGAGGGTGTCCGCCAGTCGCCGAAGCGCGCGTCGAGCATCGGCAGTATCTCTTCGAGCGTGGTGTCGCCGACGACGAAGATCCGCGCCTTGTCGGGCCGGATCCAGCGGCGATGCGCGGCGATAATATCGTCGCGCGTGATCGCCCGTACCGTCTCGGGCGTGCCCGATCCGGTGAAGGGAATGCCGTAGGGATGGCCTTGCGGATAGAGCAGCGGCGGCAGGTTGCGGAGCGCGATCGACACCGGCTGGGTCAGTTCGCTGGCGATGCCGGCGAGCCGCTGGGCGCGCACCCGCTCGATCTCGCGCTCGGCGAAGGCCGGGTTCTGGACGATGTCGGCCATCAGATCGAGCGACGGAGCGAGATTTGGCGTCAGCGCGGCAAGCGTGACCGTCGTCCGGTCGAGCGAGGAACTCGCCGCGATCGCCGCGCCGAGCCGCTCGCGCGCCTCGGCGATCTGCGTCGAATCGAGGCTGGTCGTGCCCTCGTCGAGAAGCCCCGCCATCAGGCTCTGCAGACCGAGCCGGTCGCTCGAATCGGCCGCATAGCCGGCATCGAACTGCAGCGCGACATGGACCCGCGGCACGGTATCGCGGCGGGCGAAGACGACGGCGATGCCGTTCGAAAGCTCGGCGCGTTCGACATCGGGGAAATCGAGATCGCCGATCTCGCCGACTTCGGGGCGCGGCTCGGAGCGGGTCAGTTCGGGCGCCTGTTCGGCGGGCTCGGCGGGCTCGGCCACGACCGGTTCCTCGCCCGGCTGAAGATAGAAGGCGGGTGCGCGCATGCCGCCGGTGCGATCGCCCTCGACCGACCCCGCTTCCTGATATTCCTCGCGCTCGCCCGGCACCACCCGCAGCGCCAGCACCGGCCGGGTCAGCCAGCGTTGCATCGCGGCGGTCACGCTTTCGGGCGTCGCCGCGCCGTAGCGTTCGAGCTGGGTGCGATAATAGGCGGGGTCGTCCGAATAGAGTTCGCCCTGGGCGAGCACCACCGCCTTGCCGCCGAAGCCGCCGACCTGTTCGAGCCCGGCGATGCGCCCGGCGACCTCGGTCATCGCGACCCGGTCGACCTCGTCCTCGGTCGGGCCCTGGGCGATGAAATCGCCGAGCAGCTCGTCGAGCCGCGCGGCCACCGCGTCGGCATCTGCGCTCGGCGCGACATCGACCTGGACCTCGAAGATACTGTTATATTCGAACGGCACGACGAAGGCGCGGACGCCGGTCGCGGTCTGCTCGTCGCGGACCAGGATATTGTCGAGCCGCGAGCTCGCCAGCCCGCCGAAGACGCTGGCCGCGATATCGAGTTCGGTCGCCGCCGGATCGTTGAGGCCGGGAACGATCCAGGTCCGGTAGAGCCGCGTCTGGGCGACCTGATCCTGCATGACGACTTCGCGCCGTTCGTCGAGCGTCGGGACGCCCGGGTCGGTCTGCGCGACATCGGGTCCGCGCGGGATATCGCCGAAATAGCGCTCGACGAGCGGCCGCGCGGTTTCGGCATCGATATCGCCGGCCAGCACCAGCACCGCATTGTTGGGCCC
>JAIVHR010000114.1 GCA_020200935.1 Sphingomonadales bacterium | reverse complement strand
ACATGATGGAAGCCGGTGACGGGGTCGGCCCCTTTCCACTCGCCGAGATAATCCATGATCTCTTCGACTTCCTTGATCTTGTCCTTCGTGCTTTCGCGCGAATTGACCGAAGGAATATGGACGATTGTCTTGCGGCTGGGATCGAGCACCTTCTCGATCGCGCCGAGATAGCGCCCCGTATAGAAGAAATATCCGATATTGAGCGCCTTCAGATGCTCATAGCCGTTGAGCTGCTCATAATAGGTATAGGTGACGGTATCGAATTTCGCCTCGTCCTCGGGCATCAGTACCGGCTCGGCATCGCCCCGGAAATAGCTCCCCGTCATCGCAACGATATGCGCCTTGTCGCGGGCGATCAGCTCGGTCAGTTGCGCGCCCAGCTTGTTATCGGGATTGGCCGAGACATGATGGAACTCGTCAACCGCGACCAGCCGATCGTCAAACGCCTCGATGCCCAGCTCCTCGACCGCAAAGCGGAAGGTCGCATGCGTGCACACCAGCACTTCGTCATCGCTGTCGAGAAACTTGCCCAATGCCTTGATGGTAGATCGATCGGCGCGCTCCTCGTCCGCGCCCGGCGCATTGCAGAGGTTCCATTGCGGTTTCACGGCCCAGTCCGCCCAGAAACCGAAATCGGACAGCGGCTCGTCATTGAAACTCGCGCCGATCGCGCGTTCGGGCACGACGATGACGGCCTGCTTCAATCCCTGGTTGGCGAGCTTGTCGAGCGCAATGAACATGAGCGCGCGCGACTTGCCCGATGCGGGCGGCGATTTGATCAGCAGATATTGCTCGCCACGTTTCGCATAGGCCCGTTCCTGCATCGGGCGCATGCCAAATTCGTTTGATATTGTGGACGCGCCCGTGCGCGCGGTTCGGAAGGATATAGCGGGGATTGGCGTTTCGGTCGTCATTTTTGATATTCCTGCGCGGCCCTCTTACCGATTTTCCATGCTTCCTGAAGAAGCGAGGGTTTGGCGGTAAAGAATTCGCCGCCGAGCGATCCCCCGTGGTCATTGAGAAACCTAACCATTGCCTGTTCGCCCGCTTTCGCATGGTGGGATGACGGATATGGTTCGATGCCCTCATCGTGCGTGGATCGAGAAACCACCCACTCGAACTGGTTGCCAGGTAAGGCACGGTTGAAGCACTGGCCGCGAACTTCGGGACTTTTCGAGAAGCCGATTTTTACAATCCGCTTTTTGCCAAGCTTGCCATCAACAAATGACCCAACCTTTTCGCCCGTGAGTTCCAGCATATAGAGATGCTTCGGACCCTCGCTCTCAGAGACTTGAAACCCCTCCTGCGAAACCGGGCCGGGACGGCTCGGCCTCAATAGCTCGCGCCCTTTTCCAAAAGATATTGATTCGATCTGCCGTCCGCCGAAAACGCTACCTTCAAACATCTCAAGCTCGAGAATCTTGCGCGCTTCGCCCTTCGTTAGACGCTTGCAGTATCTCCCAATCGCGCGCGCGTCTCTTCGCGACCAGGTCGCATCAGCAAATGCTTCGATGGAAGGTCGTTCTTCGGGGACGACGTACCAAGCTCGCGTCGATTGAACCCCAAACAGCCAGCGCGAGCGATTCTTAGCTTCGCTTTGCTTGATCGCCCATGCAGGAGGCGAGACGAACTGTTGGGACGGTCCGATCCGATGTGAGACCTGCTGCACACCGAGAACCTTTCCGGCTTCGTTCGTGCCAAGGCCTTTGGTTCCGTACACAACGATCAACGCCCCCGGATCGCTTTCTCGAATGAACTTCGCGCGATCGCCTTCTGATCCAAAGGCGAGCAGCCCCCAGTTTTCGGGGTCATATCCATAGTAGCTGGTCAACCACACATTAGGCGGATCAGATCGGATCGCGGCGATCGGGTTGTAGAGCTCGTTGGCCGTCAGGCCGCGCTTGTGAACCTTCTCGAAGGCATCGATGCTTCCATAAGTCTGCTTGACCTTAGTAGGAGCGATCTGTCCGTAGGTGTGACCATCTTTAGTCCAGCCATGCACTCTGAACATCGCAGCTAAGCCGCCATATTCCTCTTTCGCGATGCGGTTGACCGCGCGTTTGTCCCAACCAGGTGAACGGTCTGCCTCGCTCATGCCGCCGCCTTCTTGCCGGTCATCTTGGTGTAGAGCTCGAACAGCTTTTCGAGGCGCTCGGTGTCGTTGCGGAAGCGGCGGCCGATATAGATGCGTTCGAGCACCTCGTCATTTTCCTCATGCGCGCGGCGGAGGTCTTCGGGCATGGCTTCGGGATTGTAGAGGTCGGCGATGGTCGCCGGGAAATGCGTCTCGCGCGCGAGGAGGATGTTCTCGGCGCAGCGGGCGAGGTCGGCCTTATTCTGCTCGGTGAGTTTAGGAAGCGGGAAGGTGTTCCAACCAATTGTATTCGAATAGTTATATCGCGATTCGAGTTTCCCGCACACGGCGTCGATCCAAACTCTATGAAGG
>JAIVHR010000168.1 GCA_020200935.1 Sphingomonadales bacterium | reverse complement strand
CTCAGGAGACCTTATCAACCCGAAGCTCGATACCGGCGAGATCGAGGTCGTGGCGCAAGCCGTCGAGGTCCAGTCGGCGGCTGAAGAGCTGCCGATGCCGGTCGCCGGCGAGGCCGACTATCCCGAGGATATCCGCCTGCGCTACCGCTATCTCGATCTGCGCCGCGATCAGATGCACGCCAATATCATGCTGCGCTCCGAGGTCATCACCTCGATCCGCCGCCGCATGGTCGATCAGGGTTTCACCGAATTCCAGACGCCGATCCTGACCGCCAGCTCGCCCGAAGGCGCGCGCGACTATCTGGTGCCGAGCCGCGTCCATCCGGGCAAGTTCTACGCGCTTCCCCAGGCGCCGCAGATGTTCAAGCAGCTGATCATGGTCGCCGGCTTCGACCGCTATTTCCAGATCGCCCCCTGCTTTCGTGACGAGGATGCGCGCGCCGACCGCTCGCCCGGCGAATTCTACCAGCTCGATTTCGAGATGAGCTTCGTCACCCAGGACGACGTGTTCGAGGCGATCGAGCCGGTGCTGCGCGGCGTGTTCGAGGAATTCGCCGACTGGCAGGGCAAGGAGAGGGCCGTCGACCCCGATTTCCCGCGCATTCCCTATGCCGATGCCTTGCTCAAATTCGGCACCGACAAGCCTGATTTGCGCAATCCGATCGAAATCGTCGACGTGTCCGAGCATTTTGTTGGTTCCGATTTCGGCCTGTTCGCCAAGATCGTCGAGGGTGGCGGCGTCGTCCGCGCGATCCCCGCGCCCGGCACCGGCGACAAGGGCCGCCGCTGGTTCGACGGCATGAATGAGTGGGCGCGTGGCGAGGGCTTCGCCGGGCTCGGCTATATCAACCGCAAGGAAGGCGCTCCCTCGGGCCCGATCGCCAACAATCACGGCGAGGAGAAGACCGCGAAGCTGCTCGATGAGCTGGGGCTAGGCGAAGCGGACAGCGTCTTCTTCGCCGCCGGCAAGGAGGCCGAGGCGGTCAAGCTCGCCGGCGCGGCGCGCAGCCGGCTTGGCGATGAACTCGGGCTGATCGACGGCGACGCGTTCAAATTCTGCTGGATCGTCGATTTCCCGATGTATGAATATGACGAGGATCTCAAGAAGATCGATTTCTCGCACAACCCCTTCTCGATGCCGCAAGGCGAAATGGAGGCGCTGGAGAACAAGGACCCGCTCGATATCCTCGCCTGGCAATATGACATCGTCTGCAACGGCGTCGAATTGAGCTCGGGCGCGATCCGCAACCACCGGCCCGACATCATGTACAAGGCCTTCGAGATCGCCGGCTATTCGAAGGCGCAGGTCGACGAGGATTTCTCGGGCATGATCAACGCCTTCAAATATGGCGCACCGCCGCATGGCGGCTCGGCGCCGGGGATCGACCGCATCGTCATGCTGATCGCCGGCGAGCCGAATCTGCGCGAGGTGGTGCTGTTCCCGATGAACCAGAAGGCCGAGGATCTGATGATGGGCGCGCCGAGCGAGGTGTCGGCGAAGCAGCTTCGCGAGCTCAACATCCGCACCGTCGAACCGCCGAAGGAGGGGTAGGCGTCCCGCGCCTTTCTGCGCGCCGTTCGTCCTGAGCTTGTCGAAGGGCGAGAAGTCGAGCGCTGTCACTTGCGGCCCGCCCTTCGACTGCTGCCTTCGGCAGCGCTCAGGACGAACGGTGTCTTGGTGGCAGCGGGCTGGGAGGACAGAATGGCTATCGACCTATCCGACTACGAAACCGGCGCCGAATTCGACGGCGACTATGACGCCGCGCTCGAAGAGGCGCAGGAACGCCTCGCCCGCATACAGGCCGCTTATATAGTCCACGGGCAGCAGGCTGTCCTCGTCTTCGAGGGCTGGGACGCTTCGGGCAAGGGCGGGACGATCCGCCGGCTGGTCGGCCGGTGGGAGCCGCGCTTCTACCGCGTCCGGCCGATCGGCGCGCCGAGCGAGGAGGAAAGGGCGCATCACTATCTCCGGCGCTTTTGGGAGAAACTCCCCGGCAAGCGGAACATCGCGATCTTCGACAGGAGCTGGTACGGCCGCGTCCTCGTCGAGCGCGTCGAGGGCTTTGCCAGCGAAGCCGAATGGCGCCGTGCCTATGACGAGATCAACCGGTTCGAAGCCCAGCAGATCGCCGACGGCACGCCGGTCATCAAGCTGTTCATGCATGTCACCCAGGCCGAGCAGGACGAGCGCTTCAGGAAACGGCTCGACAATCCCTGGAAGCGCTGGAAACTGTCGGTCGACGATTTCAGGAATCGCGCGCGACGCGAAGACTATCTCGAGGCGATCGCGGAGATGTTCGGGCGCACCGATACGCCCGAGGCGCCATGGAAACCGATCGACGGCAACGACAAGAAGTCGGCCCGGATCACCGCCATGACCTACATCGCCGAACGGCTCGAAGCGCATGTCGACATGGACAGCGCTGCCGAACTTGATCCCGAAATCGCCCGGCTCGCGGCGTCCCATTTGGGGACGGACAGCGAGGGAAAGGTGGAATAGCCTTTCGACGGCCTTTGGAATGAGGAGATTTTGGGCTAGCCTTGCCGCCGCATTCCACGGGAGACGGATAATGCGCGCGATATCGGCACTGGCGCTTGCGGCGGCCCTCGGGCTGAGCGGCTGCGCCTATGATCATCATGGCCGCGACGGCTATCGCGACGGCTATTACGGCAGCGACTATCGATACGGGAACGGCTATCGCGGCGATCACGGCTATGGCCGGCGGCATGAGACCCGTTTTCGCGGCCCGGGCGCGGAACGGCTCGATCCCTGGCTTGCCCATACCCCCGAGGGCTACAAATTCGTCACCGACCATTATGCCCTCGGCGCCGGCGATTATCTGAGCGGCGAGGATGCCGAACGCGCCAATGTGTTCTTCCGCCAATGGTCCGACACCGATCGCGACTATCGGCTGACCGACGAGGAGATTCGCACCTCGCTCGTCCATGTGCGGAACGGCTACGGCATCGGCGCCTATTGAACCTTCTCCCATGGGGGAGAAGGATACGAAGCCTTATTGAGCGCAGCGAAATTAGGCGGAGTTGGATGAGGGGCTCCGCGCTATCGAGATGCCGGAACCCCTCACCCAGCGAGCTCTAAGCTCCTTCGTCGCCAAGAGCTCATAGCCCTCTCCCCGTGGGAGAGGGGTATCTAATCGCGACAACCTCATATTCCCGCTCGCCGGCCGGTAGCCGGACCGTGCGGACATCGCCGACGCGCGCGCCCTTGAGCGCGTTGGCGAGCGGCGAGCGCCAGCTGATCCGCCCGGCGCCGGCATCGGCCTCGTCCTCGCCGACCAGGGTCACCGTCAGCCGCGCATTCTCCTCGTCGGCGATCTCGACCGTCGCGCCGAAACGGACCTGGCCGCGATCCTCCTGCTGCGCCGGATCGATAATCTGCGCGGCCTTCATCCGGCGCGAGAGAAAGCCAAGCCGCCGGTCGATCTCGCGGAGCTTCTTGCGGCCGTAAATATAATCGCCATTCTCGCTCCGATCGCCATTCGCCGCCGCCCAGGCGATCGTCTCGACGATCTCGGGCCGGTCGGTCGCGAACAGCCGCTCATACTCGGCCTTGAGCGCCGCGAAGCCGGCTGCGGTGATATAGTTGGGAGGCGCGGTCATCTATCGATCCCCGGCTGAAACTGCAGAAACATGGGCGTCATTGCGAGGAGCGTAGCGACGAAGCAATCCAGTCCCGCCGGATCTTGCTACCGGCAACCCCCGAACTGGATTGCCGCGTCGCCTTCGGCTCCTCGCAATGACGAACAGTGCGACGGCTACTGCGTAAGCTAACCCGGCGTGGATTTCCCCAGATAGCGCGACAGGCGGTTGTCGGGGCTGCGGATATAGGCACGGCTCGGATGGAGCAGATCGTACATCACCGCATTCTCGAGCACCCGCTGGACGTAATTCTTGGTCTCGTAATAGGGGATCTCCTCGATCCACTGCAGGATGTCGACATTGCCCTGCCGCGGATCGCCATTCTCGCGGATCCAGCGATTCACATTACCGCCGCCCGCATTATAGGCCGCCGCGGCAAGCACGAGATTGTTGTACCGGCCGTAAAGCTGCCGGATATATTGGGTGCCGAGGCGGATGTTATATTGCGGGTCGCTGGTCAGCCGCGACTGGCTGTAGGGCAGTCCGAGCTGGCGCGAGACTTCCTGCGCGGTCGATGGAATGAATTGCATCAGCCCGCGCGCATTGGCGTGGCTCACGGCGCGCGAATCGAACTGGCTTTCCTGGCGCATGATGGCGTGGACGAGCGCAAAATAGGGCTCGGAACCCTCGGGCAGCGGCACCGTCGGATAGCCGTAGCTCGTCGCGTCATAGCCGTTCACCCGGGCGCTGCGATGGGTCATCACGGCGAGGTCGGGCCGGCCGACGCGCGCCGCGAGGTGCGCGGCGAGCTGGTGCTCCTCGTCGGTGCGGATCTGAGCGGAGAGCTCGCGCAGGAAAGCGCTCTGATGCTCCCAAGCGCCGAGCTGGCCGAGCATCCGGATGGCGCGAACCAGGTCGCGCTCGTAAAAGGCGCGTTGCGCGGTATCGCTGATCGCCGGAGCGCTGGCGGCCGGCACCCGCAATTCGCGCCGCAGCCTTTCATGCGCGAGCTGGCCGTAGAAATAATCGTAATATTCGGCCGCCTGTTCGTAATATCGATTGGCGTCGTCGCGCCGGCCGGCGGCCTCCGCCGAGCGACCGGCCCAGTAAAAGCCCTTCGAGCGGGTCTGCGGGGTCCGCGCGGCGGTTGCGTAACGCTCGAACATGCCGATCGCCTCGGCGGGCTGGCGCTGCTCCCAGAGCGCCGTCGTGCCGGCGAGCCAGACCAGGCTCGTATAATCGTCGCGCACGCCGAGCGGCTGTGCGCTGATGTCGGTGCCGGCGGGGAAGGCATCATCGACCTTGCTGGCGATCTGATAGGCGTAACTCCACTGCCGGTCGTTGGCCGCGGCACGGGCGTTGGTCAGCAGCACCTCATACCATTCCTCGGGCTCGCTCGGCCGCGTTTGCAGCGCCGGGCGGGTGGCGAGCAGCTGGCGCGCTTCGGCGGAACGGTTGTTGTTGCGCAGCCACGCGGCACGCGCGGCGACATAGCCGGCATCGGCGAGCGCGGCGCCGCCGGCCTGCGAATCGGATCCGAGCGCCAGCCGCAGCCGTGCCGAATTGGCGTCGCGCCGAGCCGGCGAGGTGAGCGAAAGCACGCGTCCCGCCGCCGAAGTGTCGCCCAGCCAGAGCAGCCGATCGAAACGGGTGTCGTGATCCTCGGTGCTCAGCGCCGAGCCGAAGCGGGTCAGCACCAATGCTTCGTCGCTCGAGGCGCTGTCGGAACGGAAGGCACCCTTGCGCCATGCCTCGCGCGCCCAGCGATTGGCTTCGTCCTGCCGCCCGCTCGCGGCCAGCGCCTCGGCATAGCGCAGCGCGCCCGAGGCGGTGACCGGCGGATTGCGCTCGAAATAGGCGACCAAGGATGCCGGCGAATAGCTTTGCGGATCGATCTGCTGCTCGGCGATGCGGCGCATCCGGTCGGCGCCCGGCCAGTCGGGATGCGAGACGAGGAAGCGCGCATAATCGTTGAAGGGGAGGTTGTCGCTCTGCTGCAACCGCCGCCATTGCAGCAGCGCCTCGCCGAGCTGGTCCGACTGCGGCACCGAACCCACCGCGCCGCCCGAAACGCCGAGCCGGTTCGCATACCAGGCGCGCTGTTCGCGGGTCAGGTCCTGGGCGGCGGCGCAAGAGGCGCTGCCGAGGGCGAGGGCGGCAAGAAGATACTTGTACATGCTGGACATGGTGTGCGGTCGATCCTTATCAGGCGCTGAACGGCGCCGGTTTCCGTGCCGCCCATATGCAGGGCAAGCTGCCGCGGGGGAAGGAGAATTCCATGTTCGACGGTTCAATTCCCGCTCTGGTGACGCCATTTCGCGACGGATCGTTCGCCGAGGACGCCTATCGGTCGCTGATCGACTGGCAGATCGAGGAAGGCAGCAAGGCGCTGGTTCCCTGCGGCACCACCGGCGAGGCGGCGACGCTCGATTTCGACGAGCATTTCGAGGTCGTCCGCGTCTGCGTCGATCAGGCGGCGGGGCGCGTGCCGGTGATCGCCGGTTGCGGATCGAACGATACCCGCGTCGCAATCCGCAATCTGCAAAAGGCCGAGGAAGTGGGCGCCGATGCCGCGCTGTTCGTGCCGCCCTATTACAATCGGCCCAATCAGGACGGTATCTATCGCCATTTCGAGGCGCTGGCCGGCGCCTCGAGCCTGCCGATCGTGCTCTACAACGTGCCCTCGCGCACCGTCACCGACATTTCGGTCGAGACCGTCGCCCGGCTCGGCAAGTTCCCGTCGATCGTCGGTATCAAGGACGCGACCGGCGATCTCGCGCGGGTCAGCCGGCATCGCGTCGCCTGCGGCGAGGAATTTTGCCAGCTTTCGGGCAATGATGATCTCGCGCTGCCCTTCAATGCGATGGGCGGCGTCGGATGCATCTCGGTCACCGCCAATGCTGCGCCCAGGCTTTGCGCCGACTTCCAGGCCGCCTGCGCAATCGGCGATTATGGCGAGGCGCTGGTGCTCCACGACCGGCTCTTCCCGCTCCACACGGCACTTTTCGCCGATGCCTCTCCAGGCCCAGTCAAATACGCGCTGACCAAGGTCCGCACCGGCTTCCCCGGCGAACTCCGACTCCCGATGACCTGGCCGTCGGAAGAGGCCCAGCAGGCGGTCGATGCGGCGCTGGCGCATGCCGGATTGATTTGAGAAAATTCCCTCGGAGGAATTCATTTTGGCGCGGAGCGAAGAGATGTCCTTTTTCCATTTGTCTGCCATGGCAGCCATTTGGTTGGTGACCCCAGCCACAATGGCGCAATCGATTCAGCCAGGTGAGCAGGTCGGCGATGTCTATGAGATCACGCTAGAACATGAGGAATCCTCCCAGTCGGAAGCGGACATGACTCATTGGAGTTCGCGCGGCCGAGACGTGATCTACGAGCGTATTGTCGCGATTCGCGATGATGGGGTAGTGCTTGAATACGACATGCCGCCGGAAATACCGGCCGAAGACCGGGCGCGTGTCTGGCAATTTCCCGTGCGCGTATTTGATCCGCCCGACGGACCGGTGCAACTTCTCAATGTGGCCGAGCTCGAAACACGGGTCGCTGCGTGGCTGGAAGCTAGCGGTCTGACGCGAGAGGCCTGCGATCATTGGTACTTTACATGGAACGCTTTCAAGATCGAATGCGACCCTCAATCGATTCTCGAGGGTCTCGAAAGATTTGATCTGAGGCCTGGCCCGCTCGCCGAAGGCGTTCCGTATCGCGACCCGCATGCGTTACATTCGGCGCCTTTCAGCAAAACTGATACAGATCCGGGCGCCATCTATGCGGCGGAGATGCCGATCGACCCCGCCGTTATGCGTCTCAGTGAAGCCGAAGCCAATGCCGTCACAACACAGATTATGGGCGAGTCACCGCGCTTGGAAGCAGAACGGGAGGCTTTGTCCGACACCGAATATTCGGGGACGATCAACGTGACCTATGAGACCAATTCTGAGGGCCGGGTATGGCGACGGACCAGGGAAATGCACCTCGTGATACGAAAACCGGATGGCGAAAGTGAAAGCCGTAACTTCCACGAAACGGTCGAAAGGCGATTGGTCTCGCGCAACGAACCCTGATACCCGCGTCCGAAAACGCAAGCCTTGCGACCAATCACATCAGACATCCGGGGCGGCCTTTCTTTTTCGCCCGGCTTTCCCGATATGATGGCCGCCATGTCCCGCCCCAAGCCCGCCACTTTCGACAAGGCCAAAATCGCCGCCGAGAACCGGAAGGCGCGCTATGATTATCATGTCGAGGACAAGTTCGAGGCCGGGATCCAGCTGCAGGGCACCGAGGTCAAGGCGCTGCGCTTCGGCGAGGGCTCGATCGCCGAGAGCTATGCCGATGTCGAGGAAGGTGAGGTCTGGCTGATCAACGCCAACATCCCCGAATTCAGCCATGGCAACCGGCACAATCACGATCCGCGGCGCAAGCGCAAATTGCTGCTCCATGCGCGCGAGATCAACAAGCTGCATGGCGCGGTCCACCGCCAGGGCATGACCATCGTGCCGCTCTCGATCTATTTCAATTCGCGCGGGCGCGCGAAGGTCGAGATCGCGCTGGCCAAGGGCAAGAAGCAGCATGACAAGCGCGAAACCGAAAAGAATCGCGATTGGCAGCGCGAGCAGCAGAGGCTGCTGAAGAAGCATGGCTAGGCGCGGCGAGTCCGGGCCCTTCGTGCGCTGGATCCGGCGGCATTCGCCGACCCGCGAGCAGCTGGCGCGCAACCGCTTCGTCCGGCCCTTCGCCAACCGGGTGCTGCGCAGCGACCTCTGGCGCTTCACCCGCCGATCGGTGCCGCGCGGCGCGGCGCTCGGCATGGTGGTCGGCATTTTCGTGATGATTCCCGGGCTGCAGATCGTCGTCTCGGCGCTGATGGCGCTGCCCTTCCGCGCCAACATCCCGGTGGCGGCGGCGGCGACCTTCGCCAGCAATCCCTTTACCACGCCCTTCATCCTGATTGCCGCGGTGTTCGTCGGCAACGACGTATTCGGCCTAGAGGCCGATCCGACGCGCTTCAAACGCATGGTCGAGGAAGGGGCGGGGGTCGGCCAGTGGCTGAACTGGCTCGCCTCGGACGCCGCGCCGGCGATGGTCGGCGGGCTGCTGATCATCGCGCTGGGATCGTCGATCGTCACCTATTTCGCGGTCAAGGCCTTCTGGCGATTCAAGGTCGGTCAGCGCTGGCGGCGACGCTGGAATGCGGCCGGGGAGCAGCGCCCGGTCGGGCGAGGCCCCCTCCGACGCCGAAATGCGCGGGCGGAAGCGCGCGAAGATCAACGCCGCCGCGCTGACCAGCAGGAAGAGCGTGGCGAAGCCTGCCGCGAAGAGTGGCGATTCGAGCAGATAGAGCAGCAGCGCCGCCGAGCCACCGCCGCCGCCAACACTCCCGCCAGCAGCAGGTGATCGCCGATCCGGCGCCGCGAA
>JAIVHR010000113.1 GCA_020200935.1 Sphingomonadales bacterium | reverse complement strand
GGCACGATCCCGAAGCCGATCATCATCTCGATCCAGCTCTGCTCGTCGAACAGCTCGCGGTCGAAAGTGACGAAGCGCCCGCGGCTTCGGAACTGGGCGAGCCGGAGTTCGAGCGTTGCAGACGGCGGCGTCTGCCGAAGCGCCTTCCAAAGCTCTTCGCCGCGCGTGTTCAACAGGAAGGGCAGAAATCCGAAATCGCAAATCCGGGCGAGGCTGTCGGCCTGCTTGCGGTTGAAGGCGGCGGCTTCGACATCCATCAGTCGGCGCGCCGGAATCGAGTCGGCGAGATGGAGCGCCTGGGCCTGAAGCAGCAGCATGTCGGCCGAAAGATGCGGCCCCAACCGCGCCGAAGCGAGGCCGAGCCGGGCGAGATTGCCGGTCCAGGGCGCTTGCGTGGCATAGCCCTCGAAAGCCGCGCTTTCACCCTCCCCGCCGATCAGGTCACGCGCCGCCGCTTCGTCGAGCCGGGTCGAGGAGAAGAGCAGTTCGGCAACGCTCCCCTCGCCGACCGGCGTTTCGACCAGCACGCCTCCCGGCAGCGCGCGCGCCAGCCTGTGCCGATGATCGACCGGATAGGCGCATCTGCCGCTGATGGTGCGGTCGAAGGCGCCGGTCATCGCCGGGCTGTGGATGGCGGGCCGGTCGGTCCGCGGCACCAGCGCGGACACGGCGCCCGAAAGATCGACGAAGAGATCGGCCTCGATCTCCTCGCCATTCTCGAGCCGCACCGCACAAAGCGCCGCGCCGTCGGCTGCGTATCGAAGCTCCACCGGACGCGCGCCGCGAAGAAGGCGCGCACCCTCGCCGGCCTTTTCCCTGCACAGCGCGGCATAGGCATCGGCATCGCATTGCAGCGTCGGCCCGAGCATCGTCCGCGGCGAGGCCGGATGATCGGAGCCGAGCGCGAGCTTGCCCGCCATCGCCGCGCGCGCGCAGAAGCGGAAGGGCTGGTAGAGATGGGCCAGCCGCTCGGGCTGTTCGTAAAGCCGCGCCGCGCGCAGCATGATCTGATGCAGCGCCACACCGTCGACGCTCGGCAGGCTGCCCGAGGCGGCGGAAAAGAAACGGCTGCCCTCGCCCTGCCAATCGCGATAATCGACGCCCAGCCCCAGCGTAGCGCGGCTTTGCGCGACGATCTCTCCGGCCCCCATGCCGAGGCGTTCGTGATAGGCACCGGCGCAGGCGAGCGACAGCCCCGCGGGCGGGTCGTCCCCGTCTTCCTCGACGAGGACGAGATCGATCCGCGCGGGTAGCTCGCGCGACAGCAGCGCCGCCACCGGCCATAATTGGCGCGGCCGGCCGAACAGCGCGATGCGCGACACGGGTGGATTTTCTTCGGTCATGCCGCGCCGGCCCCCTGGAAAGCCGCGCCATAGCTTTCGAGGAAGGCGAGATGCTCACCCGAGGCTTCGACCGCCGCCGTGATCGTCCCTCGGATGCGCTCGAGATGCGCCGTCAGCTCCTCGTCGGGCATCCGGTCGACCCGCGGGTCGCAGGCCTCGGGCATGATGTTCTGGCCGATGAAGACCGACAGCCAGCTGACCGGCAGGAACAATCCATGCTCATATTCGGGGACGATGCCGCGGCGGCGGAAGGCCTCGATCTTGGCGGTCAGGCTGTCGGGCCATTCCATTTCGCGCATGTCGCGCCAGAAGGGCGCGTCGTCGCGCTGGTTGGCGACATAATGCAGCGATCGCCGGCATAGCTGTCGCAATAGACATGGCCGTTGCCGATCCGGTGCTGGAGCGGGATGCGCCATTGCCAGCCGCCGGTCCGCGCCGTCGCTCGCGTGTAAGGGCCGGCCGGGTCCTGAATCGCGCAGGGCACGGCCCACGCCCGGTTGCAGGGCAGCCAGCGGCTCCAGTCTTCGAAGCCGGTCTTCAGCTGCTGCTCGATGAGCAGCCCGCGAAAGCCCGAACAGTCGACAAACAGATCGCCGGTCACCTCTTCGCCCGATTCGAGCCGGACGCCGGCGATGAAGCCGCTCGCTCCATCGGCGATGACATCGGTGATCTTGCCTTCCTTGCGCTCGACGCCGCGCGCCTGCGCGAAATCGGCGAGAAAGGCGCCATAGAGGCTGGCGTCGAACTGGAAGGCATAATTGAAGGCGAGCAGCCCGGAGCGGGCGCTCGGCGGCGGGCGAAAGCGGCCGTTGCGGGCCGAGACGATCGGATAGCAATAGCTGCCGAAATCCCGCGCCTCCCCGGCCAGCTTCGCCTTGAACCAATAATGATGGAAGCCGGCCGGCCCGATTTGCTCGCCATACGCCCCGAAAGGATGGAAATAGGCATCGCCTATGCGGCCCCAATCGCGAAACTCGATGCCGAGCTTGATCGTCGCGCTGGTCCGCGCCATCAATTCGGCCTCGTTGATGCCGAGCGCGCGGTTGAAATCGCGGATATGCGGGATCGTCGCCTCGCCGACGCCGACCGTCCCGATCGCCGCCGATTCGACCAAGGTGATCGAAAGCCCCGCCCCGCCGAGCTGCTGCGCGAGCGCCGCCGCCGTCATCCAGCCGGCCGTCCCGCCGCCGACGATGACGACGCGGCGTACGCGATGCTGCTCTGCCGTCATGCGGTTGTTTCCGTTGGCTTCGGCATTCGATCCCATCGCTTGCTGAAGCGATCTAGTAGCGCCATTGGGCCGCCCGACGCCAGTCCGGGCGGAGCGGCTTGCGAATAGGTCGCCCCGCTTGCCATCCGCCCGCTTCCCCCTTATATGCGCGGCCTTCCGGGGCGGAGGCCATGCCTGCCGCCCCTGATTGATTTTAGAGACGACAGCCGGAGGGGCGTTCGCATCGTGCGGCGTCAGCGATCGGCCAAGACAGGATAACGAAGCCATGGCTCTTTACGAGCATGTCTTCCTCGCGCGTCAGGATCTGGCCCAGGCCCAGGTCGACAGCCTCGCCGAGGAAGCGACCAAGATCATCGAGGCGAATGACGGCAAGGTCACCCAAACCGAGACCTGGGGCCTCAAATCACTCGCCTATCCGATCCAGAAGAACCGCAAGGCGCATTATGTGATGCTCCATGTCGATGGACCGGGTTCGCTCGTCCAGGAACTCGAGCGCCAGACGCGGATCAACGAGGACATCATCCGCTTCCTGACCATCCGCGTCGACGAGCATGAGGAAGGCCCCTCGATCATGATGCGCAAGGCCGAGAAGAAGCGCCGCCGCAGCGAAGAGAGGGACGACTAGCCATGGCACGACCGTTTTTCCGCCGCCGCAAATCCTGCCCCTTTTCGGGCAAGGACGCGCCGACGATCGATTACAAGGACGTCAAGCTGCTCCAGGGTTTCCTGTCGGAGCGCGGCAAGATCGTCCCGTCCCGCATCACCGCCGTTTCGGCGAAGAAGCAGCGCGAGCTCGCGCGCGCCATCAAGCGCGCCCGGCATCTCGGCCTGCTGCCCTATCTCGTCAAATAAGGAGCGGAGACATGGATATCATTCTGCTCGAACGCGTCGGCAATCTCGGCACGATCGGCGACGTCGTCACCGTCAAGGACGGCTTTGCACGCAACTATCTGCTGCCGAGCAAGAAGGCGCTGCGCGCCAACGACCACAACCGCAAGGTCTTCGAGGAAAACCGCGCCCGTCTCGAACAGGAGAATGAGGATCGCCGCGGCGCGGCCGAGAAGGAAGCCGGCAAGCTCGATGGGACGACGATCGAACTGATCCGCCAGGCTTCGAATACCGGCCAGCTCTACGGCTCGGTCACCGTCCGCGACATCGCGATCGCGCTCGATGAAAAGGGCGAGAAGGTGACCAAGAAGCAGATCGTGCTCGAGCGGCCGATCAAGGCGATCGGCGTGCACGAGGTGACGATCAATCTCCACGCCGAGGTCGATGTGACGATCAAGGTCAATGTCGCGCGTTCGCCCGAAGAGGCCGAGCGGCAGGCCGAGGGCGTCGACGTCATCGCCGAGATGTTCGACAAGGAACAGGCCGAGATCGCCGCCGCCGAACTGGCGCCGGAGAGCGAAGCCGCTGCGGGCGAGACCGAAGGCGAAGCAGCTGAGGCTGCCGAGACAGAGGGCGAAACTGCTGAAGCCCCCGAAACCGAAGCGGCTTCCGCCGAGGACGAGGGAGCCGCCGAAGAGGGCGCTGAAAAGGCTACTGAAGAAACCTCCGACGAGCCTTCCGAAG
>JAIVHR010000007.1 GCA_020200935.1 Sphingomonadales bacterium | reverse complement strand
CGCGGCGGCGATTTGTTCTGGGGCGGCATCGGCTTCCTCATCGTGCTGTTCGCGGCATTGCTGCCCTGGGCGGTGGTGATCGGGCTGATCGTGCTCGCCATCCGCGCGACGAAGCCCGGCTGGAGCCGCTTCGCACGGCCGAAGGAGGAGGATGCGTAGACGGCATCAGCCGAATCTTATCCCGTTCGTCCTGAGCGCTGCCGAAGGCAGCAGTCGAAGGGCGGCCGCAGGCGATGTCACTTGTTGCCCGCCCTTCGACAGGCTCAGGACGAACGGTTTTTTGTAGATGTAAGCGAGTTGGCGGCTTTCGGTGGGTTTGAGCGCATTTGGCCGATGCGGAACGGCACGTTGCGAATGCGCGTTGGCGGGGCGTGACCGAATTGCTTTCGACCGAACTGCCCGACACGCTCGAACGGGACGTCCGCGCCTTTCTCGAGGCGGCCTGCGAGCGCGAATTGCGGTTGGCGACGGCCGAGAGCTGTACCGGCGGCATGCTCGCTTCGCTGCTGACCGATGTCGAGGGATCGAGCCACGCCTTCGATCGCGGCTTCGTCGTCTATACCGACGAGGCCAAGACGGCGATGCTCGATGTGCCGGCCGAAATGATCGCCGAGCACGGCGCGGTCTCCAGGCCGGTGGCGATCGCGATGGCCGAGGGAGGCCTCGCCCGATCCGACGCCGACATCGCCTTGTCGGTGACCGGCTTTGCCGGACCGGCCGGCGAGGAGAATGAGGAAGGGCTGGTCCATTTCGCCTGCGCCCGCGAGGGCCGCGAGACGATCCACCGCGAGGCGCATTACGGCGCCATCGGCCGCGGCCCGATCCGCATCGAATGCATCAAGGCGGCGATCGAGATGATGGGGGAGATGCTTTGACGCGCGACCACCCCCTGCTCATCATGCTGAACGTGCCGGGCGTGAATCCGCTTGCGACAATCGGACGAAAGCCCTCCCCCTTGATGGGGGAGGGTTGGGTGGGGGTGACCTCTCGGTCCGGCACACCGACAGCAAACGTGAGCGCGGGCGGAGAGATCACCCCTCCCCCGGCCCCTCCCCATCAAGGGGAGGGGAGCAGAGACACCGCTGCGGCCCGCCCTTCGACCAGCTCAGGACGAACGGCTGTGTGCCGCATAGACCGATACCCTGGACAAATCGTGTATTTTTCTACATTAGTCCCGCATGACTGATCTCGACGCGCTGCTCGCCCGGATCGACGCCTATGTCGCGAAAAGCGGGGCGGCGCGCTCGACGGTGTCGCGCAAGCTGTTCGGCAACGGCAACCGGCTCGACGAGATCGCCGGGGGAAGCAGCGCCACGGCGCGCAAGATCGAGGAGGTTTCGCTGACGCTCGACACGCTCGAAAGCGCGCTCGATGCCGGAGATCGCACCGGAGATCGCACCGGCCCGGAGCATTTCCACGCGCTCCACCGCCACGGCTTCGTCCGCGTCGCGACCGCGACGCCGCATGTCCGCACCGCCGATGTCGGCTTCAACCGCGACGCGATCCTGGCCGAGGCGCGCCGGGCCGACGAGGCGCGCTGCGACCTCGTGGTCTTTCCCGAGCTGTGCCTCTCTTCCTATGCCGTCGACGATCTCCATCTCCAGACCGCCTTCGTCGAGGCCAATGCGCGCGCGATCGGCGAGATCGTCGAGGCCAGCGCCGATCTCGCCCCGGTGTTGCTGATCGGCGCTCCGGTCGAGAAGAACGGAAGGCTCTATAATTGCGCGCTGGCGATCGCGCGCGGGCGGCTGCTCGGCGTGGTGCCCAAGAGCTATCTCCCCAATTATCGCGAATATTACGAGCGGCGCTGGTTCTCGCACGGCCGCAACGTGATCGGCGAGAAGATCTCGGTCGCCGGGCATGGCGCGCCCTTCGGCACCGATCTGGTCTTCGCGGCGAGCGACCTGCCGGGCTTCGCCTTCCATATCGAGATCTGCGAGGATTACTGGTCTGCAACGCCGCCCTCGACCGAGGGCGCGCTCGCCGGGGCGACGATCCTGACCAACCTTTCGGCCTCGAACATCACCATCGGCAAGTCCGACGAGCGCCATATGCTCGCCCGCTCGCAATCGGCTCGCGCGGTCGCTGCCTATGCCTATTCGGCCGCCGGGCCCGGCGAGAGCACCACCGACCTCGCCTGGGACGGGCAGGGCATGATCTACGAGCTCGGCGACCTGCTCTGCGAGAGTGAGCGCTTCGACCTCGATCCCGAACTCTGCATCGCCGATGTCGATAGCACCCGCATCCTCGGGGACCGCCGGCAGATGCAGACTTTCGGCGCCGCCGCCGAGCAGGCCGGCCGGCCCGAATCCCGTTTCCGCCGCATCGCTTTCGACCACCAGCCGCATTTCGAGGATGCCGGGCTGATCCGCCCGATCCGCCGCTTCCCCTTCGTCCCCAACCGGCAGAGCCATATCGATCACGATTGCTACGAGGCCTTCAGCATCCAGGTCGAGGGGTTGCGCCGACGTTTCGAGGCGACCGGCGGCGACAGCATGGTGATCGGCGTGTCGGGCGGGCTCGATTCGACGCATGCGCTGCTCGTCGCCGCCAAGGCCTGCGACAAGCTCGGCATCGGGCGCGACAGGATCCTCGGCTTCACGATGCCGGGCTTCGCGACCAGCGACCACACCAAGTCGAACGCCTGGAAGCTGATGAAGGCGATCGGCGTGACCGGCGAGGAGATCGACATCCGCCCCGCCGCGCGCCGGATGCTCGAGGATATGGGCCACCCCTTCGCTGGCGGCGAGCCGGTCTACGACGTCACCTTCGAGAATGTGCAGGCGGGGCTGAGGACCGACTATCTGTTCCGCCTCGCCAACCAGCGGAACGGCTTCGTCATCGGCACGGGCGATCTCAGCGAAATGGCGCTCGGCTGGTGCACCTATGGCGTCGGCGACCAGATGAGCCATTATGCGGTCAATATCGGCGTCCCCAAGACCTTGATCCAGTATCTGATCCGCTGGGCCGAGCGCACCAACCAGTTCGATCCGGCGACCGACCAGGTGCTCGAAGCGATCCTCGGCACCGCGATCTCGCCCGAACTCGTGCCGGCCGGCGAGGAGGAGGAGATCCAGAGTACCGAGGCGCATCTCGGCCCCTATGAGCTCCACGATTTCTTCCTCCACCACATCGTCCGCTACGGCCAGCCGCCCTCGAAGGTCGCGTTCCTCGCATTCCATGCCTGGCGCGATATCGAGAAGGGGATGTGGCCGCACGCCTTCCCCGAGGAGCACAAGCACGCCTACGATATCGGCGAGATCCGCAAATGGCTCGAAATGTTCGTCAAGCGCTTCTTCGGCTTCAGCCAGTTCAAGCGATCGGCGCTGCCCAACGGCCCCAAGGTCTCGGCCGGCGGCGCGCTGAGCCCCCGCGGCGACTGGCGCGCGCCGAGCGACGCGAGCGCGGCGGTGTGGCTCGAGGAGCTGGAGCGAAGCGTGCCGGAGGAGTAGACCTTCTCCCAGAGGGAGAAGGATACGGAGCCTTGGCGAGGCCGAGCGGAGCGAAGGACGAGCTTAGGCGGAGTTGGATGAGGGGTTCCGCACTCTCGATAGGGCGGAACCCCTCACCCAACCCTCTCCCCATGGGAGAGGGCTATTCGCTTCGCTCGATAGGGTTTGAAGGCCGCGCTATTCCGGCGGCACACGGATCAGTTCGGCGAGCGGATCGGCTTCGGCTTCGGCGATGATCCAGTCGCGGAAGGCCTTGACCTTGGGCTGGTTGCGCTTGTGTTCGGGACAGACGACCCAGTAACCGAGCTTGCCGAGCAAGGTCTCGCCGAGTTGGACGAGCCGGCCGTCGCGCAGCTCGTCGTGCCAGAAGACCGGATTGAGCATCGCGATCCCCTGTCCGGCGATCGCCGCGCTGCCCTCGATCGGCTGCGAATCGTAGCGTACGCCGGGGACCGGCGGCGGCGGCATGCCGCCGAACCCGGCCTCGGCCGCCCAGCGCTTCCACCAGACATCGTCGGGGCTCAGCAGGCGCGACGCCAGAATCGCCCGCGGCGTATCGAGCGGGCCGTGCGCGGCGACGAAGCCGGGGCTCGCCATCGGCGCGAAGGGCGCGCGCATCAGGAAGCGGCTGTGCAGGCCCGGCCATTCGCCGCGCCCGGCGCGGACCGCGACATCGACATCGTCGCGGGCGAAATCGGTCAGCCTGTCGCCGACATCGAGCCGCACCGCGAGCGCCGGCCGCGCGAGCTGGAAGCCGCCGAGCCGCGGGGCGAGCCAGCGCAGCGCCAGGCTGGTCAGGGTCGAGACGCCGAGCGTCGCCTCCTCGTCGATGCGCAGCCGGTCGAAGGCTTCGTCGAGCGTTTCGAAGGCGGCGGTGACCTGGAGGGCGAGCTGGGCGCCCGCTTCGGTCAATCTCACCCGGCCGCGTTCGCGCAGGAAGAGCGGCGCGCCGACCGCCTGTTCCAATGACTTGACCTGATAGCTGACCGCCGCCTGGGTCATCCCGAGCTCGTCGGCGGCTTTGGTGAAATTCTCTTGGCGCGCGGCGGCCTCAAAGGCGCGGATGGCGGCGAGAGGCGGCAGGCGGCGCATGGACGATATATAAGCTCAGCTTATGGTTTGCGTCCAGCGTTTAGTTGGATGCGCGGCGAAACCCGGCCTATCCGATGTCTGTCGCCGCGATCGGACCATAAGTCAGACCGACCGCCGAGGCGACGGATCAGGCCATGGTTTCAGGGCCGAGCTTCAGGAGGTTACCATGTTTGGACAAATCGAAATCGCAAAGCATCTGTTCGCCGCCGCTGCCGCGCTCGCGCTGAGCCTGACCAGCACCCTGGTCGCCATCGGCCCGATCGACGCCCCGGCCGGCGCGCCTGAGATCGCCGTCGCGCTCGATCGCGACGGCAGCCCGGCGAACCGCACCGAACGGGCATGAGCCGCCCATGCCCCGAACCTATTTCGGTGACAGTGCATTTAATTCCAAAGCCGACTCATACTATTTCGGTGACAGTGCATTTAATTCCAAAGCCGACTCATACGGCTGCTCGCATACGGAAATGAATTAAATGCACTGTCACCGAAATACGAGCGCGACCCTATCCGTCGAACCACTCCGCTGGCGGCAGCTTCACGCCCTCGCGCTCATTGTCCCAGATGACATGCATGATCCACCAGCGCTCGCCGTCCCGGAAGCAGTGGATCATGTTCATACCCTTGAAGAGCAGCTCGCCGTCCGCCCCGCCCTCGCGCCCCTCATAGGCGCTGAAGACCTGCGCGACATTGCCGAAGCGAAACGTCTTGCGATCGGTCTCGACCTCGTAAAAGGCACGGCCCTCGAGCAGCGGGATCGTCGCCGCGATGAAGCCCTCGGTGTCGAAGGACCACATGAGCGGCTTGCCGTCCTCGTCGACCCGGGTGCGCACCATCCGCGCGTCGGGATGGCAGATCCGCCGCTCGAGCTCCCAATCCTGCCCGCCCTCGGGCCCCGAGATCGCGGTATAGAGCGCGCTGATCAGCGTATCGAGATCGGCGAAGTCCATGCGATTCTCCTATTTCGTATTTCGGTGACAGTGCACTTAATTCCGCGCACCCCTTCCTGAGCGGCACCGCGACGAATGAATTAAGTGCACTGTCACCGAAATACTGTCACCGAAATTCACCGAAATTTCTTCGGGCCCGGCCTGCCCGGCCGCAAGCTGCGCCCTGTCCGCTTCTCGATCGTCCCGATGAAGCGGTCTCCGCCGACGGGCCTGCCGGTCGTTTGGGCCTTGAACAGCCGTTCCAATGCCGCTTGCTCTTCGCCCGCCTCGAGCATCGCCGCGAAGTCGGGATAGCGCTCGCGCACCGGCGCGACCGTCGTCACGCCGTCATCCTCGACCCGGCCGAGATGGGCGTGCAGACTCGACCATTTCCAGTCCTCCGCCCGCTCGACCAGCCGCGCCTGTACCGGATTGAGTGCGATATAGCGGAGGGCCGCGCCGAGATGCGCCTCGTCCATCACCGCGCAGCCGAAGCGTCCCTGCCAGAAATGGCCGGTGCGCTTCTCGCGCGCATGAATGCGGCCGGCATAGCGGCGGTGAAGCGGCGCGAGCGCGCGGCGGATGCCGTCTTCGTCCTGCGGCACCAGGATCATGTGCACGTGGTTGGGCATCAGCACCCAGGCCCAGACCTCGACATCGGCGGCGCGGCAAGCCTCGCCGAGGCCGTCGCGATAGGCGCGGTAATCGGCGTCGTTGAAGAAGACGCGCTGCCGCCCGTTGCCGCGCTGGGTGACGTGGTGCGGCAGGCCGGGGACGACGAGGCGGGCGAGACGGGCCATGGCCTTTCGTGCCCCGCCGCGGCGGGTGGGTCAATATTTCGGTGACAGTGCACTTAATTCAGGCGAGCACATTTCGACCTGTAAGTTGGGTGCAATGAATTAAGTGCACTGTCACCGAAATACGGTCGATTGCGCGGTCCCGCCAAGTGCCCTATATCGGCATTCCCGCCTCGGCCCGCGCGCGATACGCCGCCGCGTCCGGGGCGCGTTTCTTTTCGGGAGCTGACCATGGCACGCCGCCGCCAGATCTACGAAGGCAAGGCCAAGATCCTCTATGAAGGACCCGAGCCGGGCACCATCATCCAGTATTTCAAGGATGACGCGACCGCCTTCAACAATCAGAAGAAGGGCACGATCAACGGCAAGGGCGTGCTCAACAACCGCATCTCCGAGCATATCTTCACCGCGCTCGGCGCGATCGGCGTGCCGACCCATTTCATCCGCCGCCTCAACATGCGCGAACAGCTCGTCCGCCAGGTCGAGATCGTGCCGATCGAAGTGATCGTCCGCAATGTCGCGGCCGGTTCGCTCTCGCAGCGGCTCGGCATCGAGGAGGGCGAGCAGCTGCCCCGCACCTTGATCGAATATTGCTACAAGGACGACGCGCTCGGCGATCCGCTCGTCGCCGAGGAGCATATCGCCTGCTTCGGCTGGGCGAGCCAGGACGAGATGAACGAGATCACCGACATGGCGATCCGCGTCAACGACTTCATGTGCGGGCTGTTCGCGGCAATCGGCATCCGGCTGGTCGACTTCAAGCTCGAATTCGGGCGGATCTGGGACAATGAATATTCGCGGCTGATCCTCGCCGACGAGATCAGCCCCGACGGCTGCCGGCTGTGGGACATGAAATCGAACGAGAAGCTCGACAAGGACCGCTTCCGCCGCGATCTCGGCGGCGAGGTCGAAGCCTATCAGGAGGTGGCGCGGCGGCTGGGGCTGCTGCCCGAAGGCGAGACCAACGAAGTCGTCGATCTCGACCAGCAGCGCAAGAAACGGGGCAAGTGAGGGCGGCTCCCGCCAAGGCGGGAGCACGGATCCCCGACACCGTCACCCCGGACTTGATCGACGATTATCCCCTTCGGCCAAGAAAACACGTCATTCCAGCGAAGGCTGGAATCTATCCCGGCTGTCGGTCTCGCGCTCGCGCATCCGGGATAGACCCCAGCCTGCGCTGGGGTGACGGCTTTCCGATTCCTTGTGCCGGATCAAGTCCGGCATGACGAAAGCTAACGCCCGAGCTTCAATCCGCAGATGATGCCGAAGGTGAAGCTCGCGATCAGCCCGACGCGGACCATGCCGCTGCCGTCGCGATAGCCGAGAATATCCTCGCCGAAGCCGAACAGCCCGACGAACATGACAAGCGCCAGAATGACCATCCGCCCGCACTCCCTGAATCCGACCGGCGAAGCTAGGCTCGGGCGATTGCCGAAGGGTTAACCGCGCATTGGGGAATTCATCTTTCGCTAACCGTGCGGCGGCCCGCGCCCTTGGCAATTCCGCCGCTTTGCCATAGAGGGCCGCCAAGCCGAGCGAGGAGCCCAGCGAGGAGGCCAGCCCATGAAAATCAGCGTTCACGTCACCCTGAAACCGGGCGTTCTCGACCCGCAGGGCAAGGCCATCCACCATGCGCTCGACGCGCTGGGTTTCGAAGGCGTGCGCGGCGTCCGCCAGGGCAAGCTGATCGAGCTCGATCTCGACGAGAGCGTCAGCGACGAGCAGGTCGAGGAAATGTGCCGCAAGCTGCTCGCCAATACGGTGATCGAGAATTTCAAGATCCTGCCGCACGACGAGCGAGAGGTCGCCGCCTGATGAAGAGCGCGGTGATCGTCTTTCCGGGCTCCAATTGCGACCGCGATCTCGCGGTGGCGATCCACCAGGCGACCGGCGAGCGGCCGGCGATGGTCTGGCACCGCGAAACCGCGCTGCCCGAAGGGCTCGACCTGATCGGCGTACCGGGCGGCTTTTCCTATGGCGATTATCTCCGATCGGGCGCGATCGGCGCCAATTCGCCGATCATGCGCGAAGTGAAACAGGCAGCCGAGCGCGGCGTCGCGGTGCTCGGCATCTGCAACGGCTTTCAGATCCTGACCGAGACCGGGCTCCTGCCCGGCGCGCTGCTGCGCAATTCGGGCATCCGCTTCGTCTGCCGCGACGTCAGGCTCGAGGTCGCCTCGAGCCAGAGCGCCTTCACCAGCCGCTACGATGCCGAGGAGGAGATCGTCATCCCGGTCGCCCATCATGACGGCAATTATTTCGCCGACGAGGCGACGCTCGACCGGCTCGAGGGCGAAGGCCGGATCGCCTTCCGCTATGCCGAAAATTGCAACGGTTCGGCGCGCGACATCGCCGGCATCGTCAACCCGCAAGGCAATGTGCTCGGCATGATGCCGCATCCCGAACGGATGATCGAACCCGCCCATGGCGGCACCGACGGCAGGCGGCTGTTCGAGGGGCTGGTGGCGGCGATCGGCTAGGCGCGGACTTCCCCTCTCGCTTGCGGAGGGGCCAGGGGTGGGTGCGACCCCGGACCTGATCGCCGATTATCCCCTTCGGACAAGGAATCACGTCATTCCAGCGGAGGCTGAAATCTATCCCGGCTGTCGGTCTGGCGCTCGCCTATCCGGGATAGACCCCAGCCTTCGCTGGGGTGACGGCTTTCCCAATTCATTGTCTGAAAGGGATAGGTCCCGACTTGATCCGGGGGAGCTCGGCTCGATCCGGGGGAGCTCGGCTCGAAGACCGACAAGAGCTACCGGTTCTCTTTCGACCGTTGGCAGTTTAATGCACCCCATGGCCT
>JAIVHR010000112.1 GCA_020200935.1 Sphingomonadales bacterium | reverse complement strand
GAACAAACCTACGCGCGGGTCGCAAGCAATTTCGCGCCGAATGTCGACGATTTCGACGCCTTTCTGCGCGAGCAGGGCTCTTCGGAACGCTCGATCAAGCGGCAGATCGAAGGCGAACTCGCCTGGGACCGGCTGCTCAGGCGCAATTTCAGTGCCGAAGTCAGCGACGCGCAGGTCGAGGAAATCGTCCAGCGTCTTCAGGACAATCGCGGACAGACCGAATATCGGGTTTCCGAGATCTACCTCGCGGCAAGCCCCGGCAATCAGGATCAGATCCTGGCCCGTGCCAACCAGATCATCGAGCAGCTGCGCCAGGGCGGCAGCTTTCCGGCCTATGCGCGGCAATATTCGGACGCCACCACGGCGGCGGTCGGAGGCGACCTCGGCTGGCTGCTGCCCGGCCAGCTGCCCAACGAACTTGCCCAGGCCGTCGTCCAGATGCCGGTCGGCTCGCTGAGCCCGCCGATCTCCGTGCCGGGCGGCTTTTCGATCATCGCCGTTTCCGATTCGCGCCAGATTCTCACCGTCGATCCCCGCGATGCGGTGCTGAGCCTCAAGCAGATCACGGTCAGCTTCCCGCCGGGCACCCAGGTTGCCGACGCCGAACCGCGCATCGAGACGCTGACCCGGGCGACGCAGACCGGCACCGCAGGCTGCGGCGCGGCCGAATCGATCGCCGGCCAGGTCGGCGGCGACGTGGTGCAGAATGACAATGTGCGCGTCCGCGATCTGCCGCCCGAACTCCAGCAGATGATGGGCGAACTGCAGATCGGCCAGTCGACGCCGCCCTTCGGCTCGCTGACCGAAGGCGTACGGGTGCTGATCCTGTGCGGCCGCGACGATCCGCCGCAGACCGCCACCATCGATCCGCAACAGATCGAGGAAACGCTGCGCGCCGACCGTCGCAACCGCCAGGCGATCAGCTATCTGCGCGATCTGCGGGCCAATGCGATCATCGAATATCGCTGATCGGGAGCTGACCTCATGAAACCGCTGGCGGTTTCACTCGGCGATCCGGCGGGTATCGGGCCGGAAATCGTCGCCCGCGCCTGGTCAGACCGGTCGCAGCACCGGCTGCCGACATTTTTCGCCGTCGGCGATCCGCGTGCCGTCGAGCAAGTCTGGGACGGGCCGGTCGCGGTAATCGAAGAACCGGAAAAGGCCGGCGCGGCCTATGACGCCGCGCTCCCCGTGCTGCCGGTTTCGGGCAGCGAGGGCATCACGCCCGGCGCGCCGGAAAGCGAAGGCACTCGCGGCTCGCTCGATGCGCTCGAACTCGCCGTCGGGCTTGCCCGCTCGGGCGCCGCGAGCGGCGTATGCACCGGACCGGTTTCGAAGGGGCGGCTCTACGATATCGGCTTCTCGCATCCCGGCCAGACCGAATTCATCGCCGAACGCTGCGGCGTTTCGAACGACAATGTGGCGATGATGATGATCGGGCCCGGGCTGAGAACGGTGCCGATCACCGGCCATGTGCCGCTGCGCGACGTGCCCCAGATGCTGAGCGTCGAGCTGGTCGTCAACAAGGGGCGCGCCGTCGCCCGCGGCCTCGAACGCAATTTCGGCATCGAGAATCCACGGCTCGCCTTTGCCGGCCTCAATCCGCATGCCGGCGAATTCGGCGCGATCGGCCGCGAGGAGATCGACATC
The DNA here is from genome assembly GCA_020200935.1 of Sphingomonadales bacterium. Classification (GTDB taxonomy): domain Bacteria; phylum Pseudomonadota; class Alphaproteobacteria; order Sphingomonadales; family Sphingomonadaceae; genus Parasphingopyxis. The sequence goes on along the minus strand of JAIVHR010000112.1, from coordinate 827 downwards.
CTCGAACCGGCGCTCGATCAGCTCCGCGAGGAAGGCATCAACTGCAAGGGGCCGTTCGCCGCCGACACCATGTTCCACCCCGCCGCGCGCGAAACCTACGATGCCGCGCTGTGCCTCTATCACGACCAGGCGCTGATCCCGTTGAAGACGCTGCATTTCGACGAAGGCGTCAACATGACGCTCGGTCTGCCGATCGTCCGCACCGCGCCCGATCACGGAACCGCCTTCGATATTGCCGGCCGCCGCCGCGCCAATCCCGGCGCGATGATCGCGGCGATCGGCCTCGCCGCCTTCTGCGCCGCGCATCGGGCGGAGGCCGCGGCAAGGGCCGCGTGAGCGACCTGCCGCCGCTGCGCGAGGTGATCGCGCGACACGATCTGCGCGCGAAGAAGGGGCTCGGCCAGAATTTCCTGCTCGATGAACAGTTGCTCGATCGGATCGCCGCGATACCAGGCGATCTGGCGGGCCGGCGCGTCTATGAGGTCGGCCCGGGTCCGGGCGGGCTGACGCGCGCCCTGCTCCGCGCGGGCGCCGAAGTCGTCGCGGTCGAGCGCGATGCGCGATGTCTCGCCGCGCTGCGGGAACTGGCGGGAGCCGCGGAGGGCCGGCTGACTGTCATCGAAGGCGACGCGCTTGCGATCGACGAAGCCGGGTTACCGGGTCCGCCTGAACATATCGTCGCCAACCTGCCCTATAATATCGCAACGCCGCTGCTCGTCCGCTGGCTCGGCGCCGACTGGCCGCCTTGGTGGCGGTCGCTGAGTTTGATGTTCCAGCGCGAGGTCGCCGAGCGGATTTGCGCCTCGCCGGGCGAAAAACCCTATGGC
>JAIVHR010000279.1 GCA_020200935.1 Sphingomonadales bacterium | reverse complement strand
CGCGAGGAAGGGATCCCGCTCGGGTTCGTTCTCCGCCATGTGCGCTCCTGACGATACTGTGCGGACACGCCCATGGAGGCGAGCGACCCCGCCAAGGCAGCGTCCGTCTAGCCACCGCACCGATCCAAGTCAACCGCATGTTGCAGTGCGGAAAAGGCCTCAATGCGCGCGGCCTTCGCACTCGTCCGCGGCGCGGAATTCCGCCATTCCAGGCGGTATGAACATCCCGCGCCCGATCGCCGCAGCCGCGCTTCTCGCGGCGCGCCTCCCGGCCACCCCCGCCCTCACGAGCAGGACGATTCGTCGGACAGGGAGGGCGGAGCGGAAAGCGGTTAGCTGGCGGATTTGAACCCCGTCGTCATTGCGAGGAGCGCAGCGACGAAGCAATCCAGGCGCCCGCCCTCAATATTGCGCGCGCGCCTGATTATAGGGCGGGATGGGATTGCCGCGTCGGTCTGACGGCCTCCTCGCAATGACGGATGGCGTAACGGAAACGCCGGTCGTCGAGCTCAGCAATAGCTCGGCGTCGGGATCGGGGCGTTGCCGCGGGTGCGCCAGACGCCGTCGCGCAGCTGGTAGGCATAGCCGGGGCGCAGATCGTCGAGCCGGCTGCAGGCGGTTTCGAGGGCGACTTGCTGGCGGGTCTGGCCGGTGCGTTCGGCAATCTCGCTATAGGCCGAGCGGCGGCGCAGATTGATCGCGTCGACAAGGTCGCGCAATTCGGCGGCGGGAGGCTGCGCGAAGCCGAGATAGCCCTCGGCGGTCTCGCCGACCTGGCCGGCGGCAACCGCCTGCTGGACGACGCCATCCTGGGCGAGCGCGATGCCTCCGCCGAGCGCAGCGAGGCCGGCGGCGGCAATGGCGATAGCTTTGAATTTATTAGTCATTCTGGGAACAGCTCCGGGTTGTTCTCGATCAAATCCTGCACTTCTTCGCGAAGGTTCACATCGATCGTCTGGTCGACGGTGATATTGAGCTCGATGACGATCGGCTCTTCGGGGGCGGTAACCTGCACGCAGCCGGCCAATCCCACAGCCCCGAGGGCCAAAATCGCCGGTTTCGCGCGCTTCATCCGACACCGCGTCGCATTGCGCACCTTCCGCGTCAATATTGTCATCTTCATGGCACAGTTCCGCTTTCGGGGGGCTGAACGGGCTGTTCGGCCCCGGTTTCTCTTTCGCGCCGCGCGCGAGCGATCGCTTCGGTGACGAGGAAGGTCGGATCGTCGAGCAGCCGTACCGAATAGAGCAATCCCTGGAACGGCGCGCGCATCGTGATGTCGAAACGGATCGGGATCGCCGCGAGTTGGCGGGTCAGCCCGGCGACGATGAAATTCTGCCCTTCGCTCCGGATTCGCGGCGCGACGCCGGTGAAATCGATGCTGGTGATCATCTCGCCATCGAGATCGCCGTCGAAGGTCAGCAGCATCGTATTATAGCGGACGAGTTCGAGCGCGTCGAAGGCGAGCGTGCCGAAGACGCCGAGATCGACGTCCGATATCTCGCCCCGGTAAGAAAAGGTCCCGCCCTCGTCGCGCGATTGCAGATAGCCGCCCTCGATCCGCCCGCCATTCCTGTCAAACACCATCGGCAGCACGCCGTCGAAAGTGCCGGTCGCCGCGATGCTGTCGAAATCGCGCTCCTCGACGAATTGCCAGGCATCGACGCCGATCATCCAGAAGGTCAGCCGGCGCACCTCCTCCTCGCCGAAATCGAGTATCGTCGGCTCGAGCACGATCTCGCCGCCGGCGAACGGCCAGCGCGCGCCCTCGACGGCGAAACGATTGCTCGAGAGCAGCTGGAAGCGGATCGCGCCATTCTCGACGAGCACGCCGGGATTGATCTCGCGGACCGTCGCCAGCTGATCCGGCGCCGTGTTGAGGCCGAGCAGATCGGTGAATTCGAGCGTCGTGTTGAGCCCGCGCACCGGGCCGAAGCTCGCGGCTAGATCCATGTCGATCAATTGGTAGCTGCCGGTGCTGGTCATCTCCTCGGGGCTCCAGGCGAGCCGCCCGGTGCCGCTGACCAGCCCGTCGACATCGGCGACCACGCCGATGAGGACCGGGGTAACGTCCTCGATCCGCAGATTGTCGTTGAATTCGAGGCGGGGCGTGTCGAGCAGCGCCTCGCCCCGCCCGGTCGCGAGATTGTGGCGCAGATCGACCTGCGCAATCTCGACGCGCGCTTCGGGCGTATCGAGAGTGGCGGCGACGGTGATGACGTTATTTTCGAGATGCAGCGCGAGATCGTCGGTGGCGATCGGCTCGAACATCGGGCCGGAACGGCTGGTGCTGGTCAGCACCCCGTCGCCGTCGAGATCGAGCATGCCGCGCACGAAACGCCAGCCGCCGTCGCTCTCGCTGAGACGGATCGGCACATTATAGAGCAAGCCCTCGCCGCCCGCATAGTCGCCGGCCACACCGCCGGCGATGAAATCGCCCTCGAGCCGCGCGAAATCGAGCGTCGAGAGCGCCTCTGCCGGGCCGAGCCGGACCGCGACATTCTCGGCGGCGAAGCGCGGCCGGTC
>JAIVHR010000278.1 GCA_020200935.1 Sphingomonadales bacterium | reverse complement strand
GCATCCGTTCGAGCATCATCGCCGCTAGCGCCGCGATCACCGCGACCAGCAGCAGCACCGCCAGCAGCGCCGCGCCGCGTTGGTCGCGCCACATCCTCATGCGCCATTGCCGACGAGGAAGAGCTGGCGGACGGTGCCGAGATCGGCCTGGTCGATGGTGATCTCGATCGCCGCCGGCATCAGGCTCGGCAGGCTCGGATCCCAGCGGTCGCGCCACTCGGCGTCATGGAGATAGCGCACGCTCGCCGTACGGACGCCGTCGATCACGAGGGTCGGTGCGCTCGCCGCGGCGCCGTCGACGTAGGGAAAGGACGATCGCTCGAGCCGGCCGTTTTCGAGCCGATACTCGACCTTCTGCAGCGAGGAGCGCGCGGTATCGTCATGGTTGACCCAGCCCCGGCGGACCAGCGAGAAGAGCGCGTCGCCCCCACCGGCGCCGCCCTCGAAGGCGCTCTGCCGTATGCCGGCCCGGTCGCGATGCACCCGCCCGATCGCCTGGCCGACATCGCGATCGACGATGATATTCATCCGCCGCAGCGCCGAAAGCGATTCGAGCGCCTCGCGGCTCGCCTCCTCGCTGTCGGTGCTGCTGCGGAGCAAGGCCGCGCTCGCCACCGCGATCAGCGCGAAGATGAACAAGGCGACGAGCATCTCGACGAGGGTGAAGCCGGCAGAGGAGTGCGGCCTCCCTTCCGTTCGTCCTGAGCGTAGTTGAAGGGCGTAGACACGATCATCGGCAAAGGGTGTGCCCTCGCCCTTCGACAGGCTCAGGACGAACGGAGGTTGGAAGTGCCGGTTCATATCCGCCCGGGCCGATAGACGGTGAGCCGGGCGACCGGCGTCTCCTGCGCGTCGGTGACCGCGATATCGATCTGCAGCACGCCGGGCTCGGGCGATTCGCCGGTCTCGCGCACCCAGCGCCAGACCCGCGCGGCGTTCTCCTCCTCGCCGGTCTCGGTGCCGCGCGCCGGCGGCTCGGGCAGCGCCAGCGCCTCGGCGGCGACATTTTGCGCGACGATCCGCCCGATCGTCCGGTCGCCGAGCGTCGCGGTGTCGGCGAGCACGACGCGCTGGAGATTGACGAGGGTCAGTGCGGCGACGCTGAAGACGGCCAGCGCGACGAGCATCTCGAGCAGGGTGAAGCCGTTGGGGCAGGGGGCGAGTCGCCGACGCATGGCGGCGCTTTTATCGCGGGACAGGGAATGCAGGCTAGTAATTGCTCGTGTGTTCCTGCGAAGGCAGGAACCCAGGGCGACTAGGGACATCGTTTGCCGCCTGGGCTCCTGCCTTCGCAGGAGCACACTTATGCGGCCTGCTGGTGCCGCGCTGCCGTCTCGACCGCCTCGCGCGTCACTTCTCCGACCACAACCAGTACCGGCGCCTCCGGCGGCAGGCTCGCCATGCAGGTCGGAAGCGCCGCAATCATCGCGCGGATATCGCGCTGGTCGGGCCGGGTCGCGGCGGCGATGGCGAGCGCCGGGGTCGCGGGATCGAGGCCCGCCTGGATCGCCGCGGCGGCGAAATCGGCAAGCGTGCGGCGCGGCATGTAGATCACCGTCGTCGCGCCCGGATCGGCGATCGCCCGCCAGTCGATATCGTCGGGCAGCCGGCCGCCTGGCCCGGCGCCGGTGACGAATTGCAGCCGCCGCGCGACGACGCGTTCGGTCAGCGAGAAGCCGAGCGCGGCGGCGGCGCCTTGCGCGGCGCTTATGCCGGGGATGAGGCTGACCTCGATGCCCGCCGCGCGACAGTCCTCGATCTCCTCGCTCGCGCGACCGAAGATCAGCGGATCGCCGCCCTTGAGCCGCACCACCGTCTCGCCTTCGGACGCCAGGCGGACGAGCATCGCGTCGATATCCTGCTGGTCGCAGGAGGGGCCGCGGGCGCGTTTGCCGACGGCGATCCGCCTGGCCTCGCGCCGCGCGAGCTCGAGCACCTCGGGGGTGACGAGGTCGTCATAGAGGATCACCGTCGCCGATTGCAGCGCCCGGAACGCCTTGAGGGTCAGCAATTCGGGATCGCCGGGACCCGCACCGACGAGGGTGACGCTGCCCCGGCGCGGCGCGGCGTCGGCACCCGCGATGAGCGCGTCGAGATCGGCCTTCTCCGGCAGCCGGTCGATATGCGCCCAGGCGCGGCCGACAAATCGCCGCCAGAAGGCGCGGCGGTCGCGATAGCCGGCGAAACGCTCCGTCACCCTCGGCCGCCAGGCCTTGGCGGCGGCGGCCCAACGCGCGAGGCCCAAGGGCAATACGCTCTCGATTCGCGCGCGGATCGACTGGCCGAGCATCGGTGCGCCGGCAGAACGGTCACCGGTCCGTTGACAGGCTGCCGGACGAGACCATCGAACAGACGCGCCGCCGTCGCGTGTCCCGCCAGCACCAGTACTTCCGCTCCCGCAGCCGACAACAACTCGGCCTTCCAGAGCGCGCCTTCCGAACCGCCCGCGACAACCGCCTTCTTGCCCTCGAGCTTGAAGAAAACCGGCAGGGTGGCGAGCGGCGCGATGCGCGCGGGGCTCGGCGTGGGTACGCGTCGGTGCGTCATCGCGCCGCTCAGGCCGCTCGCCGGTTCGGGACGAGGCGGCCCTTCTCGTCGAGATGGAGCCCGCATTCGCGCGCATCGTCACCCTCCCACCACCAGCGCCCGGCACGCTCGTCCTCGCCCGGGCGGACGGCGCGGGTGCAGGGCGCGCAGCCGATCGACGGATAGCCCTTGGCGTGGAGCGCGTTCACCGGCACGGCGTTGGCGGCGCAGAATTCGGCCGTGCGTTCGCGGCTCCAGTCAAAGATCGGGGCGAGCTTGACCAGCCCGCGCGCATCGTCCCAGCTCGCGAGCTCGACGGCGTTGCGTCCGGCCGACTGATCGGCGCGCAGCCCGGTGATCCAGGCTTCGGCGCCGGCGAGCGCGCGTTTCAGCGGCTCGACCTTGCGGATCTCGCAGCATAGCAGCCGCGTATCCTGCGCGTCGTAAAAGCCGTTCATACCCCATTGATCGATATAGTCGGCGAGCCGGTCCGGATCGGGCCGGAAGGCTTCGACCTCAATGCCGTAGCGGTCCTCGGTCTCGGCCCAGACTTCGCGGGTCTCGTCGAACAGCCGCCCGGTATCGAGCGTCGCGAAGTGGATATCGAGCCCGGCCTCTGCGATCATATGGGTGATCGCCTGATCCTCGATGCCGAAGCTGGTGGTGAAGACGATGCGGCCCGGCACCGCTTCGCGCAACGAGCGGAGCCGGGCGACCGGATCGTCGCCCGAAATCCGCGAGAGAATATCGGCGCTCATGCCGCCCGCCTCGCGGCGCGCTTTTCGAGGATCGAGCCGGCGCCCTGATAGGCAAGCCCGTAGGCGCTCACGGCGGCGAGCCATTGCTCGATCGGCTGGCGCGCGGCGCGCTCGGCGGAAATCTCGATCTCTATGAAGCCGCAACGCAGCGCGAAATCGAACTGGTCGGGGATCAGTTCGCCGGCCGCGCGCAGGGTGCCCGAAAAGCAATTGCCGCGCAGCTTGCGGGCGATCGAGAAGCCGCGGCCGTCGACCATGCCGGGAAATTCGACGCGGACGAGATCGAGGCCGGACGTGTCGTCGGGCAGCGCCGAAGGCTCGCAATCGGGCGGCAATGTCAGCCCGATGCGCTGGCCTTCGGTCCGCCGGGCGAGCGCCTCGTCGAGCGCCTGGCGCGGGACGATGATCGCCGGCGCCTCGGTCCATTGATCGACAAGCACGTAGGCGTCCTCGCGCCACCCATCGCGGTCAAGCAGCGGCACGGGCGGGCTCCTTTTGCTGGAGGGCGGGCTTGAAGGGATCCTGGCCGACACGGCGCAGCACGGCGCCGAAGCTCTCGTCGGCGTCCCGGCGCAGCGCCAGATACGTCTCGACGATCGCCTCGATCGCCGCCGGCACGGCGTCGCCCCCGATCCCCGGGCCGAGCCGCTCGCCGATAGCGGCCGCATTGCCGGGATCGCCGCCCAGCGTGATCTGGTAATTCTCGGTGCCGGCGCGCTCCAGGCCCAGAATCCCGATATC
>JAIVHR010000277.1 GCA_020200935.1 Sphingomonadales bacterium | reverse complement strand
GCGGGGATCAACGCCTGGTTCGCCGCCAACCCCGAAAGCGGTTCGGCGGAAAGGCGGCGGATGCTGCCCGTCATGCCGGAGGATGTCATCGGCCACACCCAGCGCACGATCAATCTGTTCTTCATGGCCGGCGGCGAGCTCGGGCAGATTCGCCGGCTGCTCGCCGCGGCCGAGAGCATCGAGGATGCCGAGCCGGGCGAGCGCGGCTCGAACGCCTGGGCGATCGCCCCCTCGCGCTCGGCGAGCGGCGAGGCATTGCTGCTGATGAATCCGCATCTGCCCTGGGACGGCGTCTTCACCTGGTTCGAGGCGCATCTGACGGCGCCCGGTCTCAATGCTTACGGGGTGGGCCTGCTCGGCCAGGGCTTCACCTCGATCCTGTTCAACGAGCATCTCGGCTGGACGCATACCGTCAACGAGCATGACGGCGCCGATATCTACGCCGTGCCGCTCACGGACGGCGGCTATCTTTTCGGGGAAGAGGTGCGCGGCTTCGAGGAGAGCGAGGCGACGCTCAAGGTGCGGGGAGAGGACGGGACGCTCGAGGAACGGGCGGTGCCGCTGCGCCGGAGCGTCCACGGCCCGGTGCTCGGCATGACCGAGGACACTGCCTATGCGCTGCGCATCGCCGGCCTCGCCGATCCCCGATATGCCCAGGCCTTCGCGCAATATGACGCGATGGCGCGGGCCGACAATCGCGAAGAATGGGAGGCCGCCTTCGACGATCTCCAGCTGCCGACATTCAACGCAATCTATGCCGACGATAATGGCGAGATCCTCTATGTTTCGAGCGGGCTCCATCCGGTGCGCCCGCGCGGCGATGCCGGTTTCTGGGGGGAGTCGATCGACGGCGGCGACCCCGAGCTGCTGTGGAGCGATTATCAGCCCTATGATCGGCTGCTGCGCGTCGCCAATCCCGCAAGCGGCTTCGTCCAGAATTCCAACGAGACCGGCTGGACGGCGACGATCCCGCCGGCGCTCGACCCCGCGGAGTATCCCGCCGACTATGTCGCGCCGACGATGCGCAGCCGGCCGCAGCATGGGTTGCAAATGCTGCTCGGCGATGAATCGATCGGCTATGACGAGCTGATCGATTACGCTCATTCGACGCGGCTGGCGCTGGCCGACAATGTGCTCGACGATCTGATCGCCGCGGCGCGCGCCGATCGCCGGCCGGTCGCGATGCGCGCGGCCGATGTGCTCGCGGGCTGGAACCGGCGGTCCGACGCCGACAGCCGCGGCGCGGTGCTGTTCGCGCATTGGGGCTTCGCGATGGAGCGAGGCGAATCGGGCATCGCCTATGACGCGCCCTGGACCTTCGACGATCCGACCCGCTGGCCCGAGGGCCTCGCCGACGACGAGGCGGCGGTCGATGCGCTGGTCGCCGCGGCCGAGCGGCTCGAGGCGGCCGGCGCGCCGCTGGATGTCGCCTGGGGGGAAATGGCGCGGGTGCCCGACGGCGAAGGCGGCAGCCTGCCGACGAGCTTGGGCCTGTCGGGGCTCGGCGCCTTCCGGGTCGGCAATTTCGCGCCGCGAGAAGAGGGTGTCGCGTTCGATTTCGATGGCGGCACGGGATGGGTCGCGGCGGTCGAATTCGGCGAGACGCCACGCGCCCGGGCGATCCTGCCCTATGGCAATTTCGCCGAGCGGCCCGACGGCGTGCGCGATCAGCTGCCGCTCTTCTCGCGCGGCGAGTTGCGCGAGGTGAACTTCACGCCAGCGGTGATCGAAGCGGCGACGGTACGGCGGGAAAGCCTCGATTACGGGTCCGAGTGAAAGAAAATGACCCGCTGAAACAGAAGTGTCACGCCAACGTCACGACCGCGTAACGCTTCGGTCATACGCCGCTCATAAATTTTGAGCGGGAGCTACGCATGAGAGGGGGATTGTTGCTGCTGTCGGTCTCGGCGGCGGCGCTGCTGCAGACACCGGCGATCGCCGCGGATGCCGAAACCGCGGCCGAGCTGCAGGCGCTGCGCGATCGCGTCGCGACGCTCGAGGCGCTGGTGACGCGGCTGACCGAAGGCCAGGCTTCGACTGCCGCGGAAGCGGCCGAGGCCAGCGCCGCGGCCCAAGCCGCCCAGGCCAGCGCCACCGAGACCGCGGCTCTCGTTGCCGCGCAGCCCGAAGTCACCTTCGGTGCCGCGCCCGAGGTTGAGAGCGACGACGGCTGGAGCTTCAAGCCCTTCGGCCGCATCCAGTATGATGTCGGCTATGTGGGCGACCCCGATCTCAACGATCCGGGGCTCGGCTTTTCGAACGAGCTTCGGCGCGGCCGGCTCGGCGTCGAGGGCGATATTCCGGGCGGCTTCGGCTACAAGCTCGAGCTCGATTTCGCCGAGGGCGGCGTCGAGATCACCGACGCAATCCTGACCTACGATGCCGGCGATTTCGACCTGACCGTCGGCCAGCATAACCCCTTCCAGTCACTCGAAGAACTGACATCGAGCCGTTTCATCAGCTTCATGGAGCGCGCCGCCTTCACCGACGCCTTCGGCTTCGAACGGCGGGTCGGCGCCTCGGTCGGCTATGCGA
>JAIVHR010000276.1 GCA_020200935.1 Sphingomonadales bacterium | reverse complement strand
TGCGGCCAATGCCAGTTTCGATTATCGGGCCGGTCGGCTGACGATCGGCGGCGCGATCGCCTATGTCGGCGAGCGGCGGGATACCGATTTCGATGTGTTTCCCGCGCAGACCGTGACGCTCGGGGATTATGTCCTCGCCTCGGCGCGGATCGGCTATCGCGTCACCGAGGGCGTCGAGATTTTCGCCCGCGGGACCAATCTGTTCAACGAGGAGTATCAGGATGTGGTCGGCTATGCGACGCCGGGCATCGCCGTGTTTGGCGGCGTGCGCCTTGGCTTTGGCGATTAGCTTCGAGACGGGCGGAGCCGCGGCCGCGCCGCCGGCGCGGGTGGCATCGCTCAATCTGTGCACCGACGAGTTGTTGCTGCTGCTCGCCGCTCCCGAGCAGATCGCCTCGGTCACCCACCTCGCGCGAAACCGCGACGAATCGCCATTCTGGCGCCTCTCCAGGTCCTATTGGGCGAATGACGGCAGCGTGCTCTCGGTGGCCGGCCTGCGGCCCGATCTCATTGTCTCGATGGGCGGACCCGCCCGCGACCGTGCACGGCTCGCCGCACGGATCGGAGCGCGCTATCTGCGGCTGCCCTTTCCCTCGAGCATCGAGGAGCTGGTGGCCGGGATCCGAAGCGTGGCCTCCGCCCTGGGTCGGGATGCGCGCGGTCGAGCGCTGATCGCCCGTCTGCGACGGCTCGAAAGCACCGCGCCCGCAAACCGGGTCGAAGGCGTGTTCCTCTCCGGCGGCGGCTTCACCCAGCCGCCCGGCAGCCTCGGCGCGCAATGGCTGGCGCTCGCGGGAATCGCCACGCCGCCGGACATCGGCGCGCGGATGCCGGCCGAGCGGCTGGCGATCGATCCCCCCGATCTCGTCATTCGCAGCCGCTACCGCGCCGGTCAGACGTCGCGCGCGCAAGACTGGATCGGCTTCCGCTTTCTCGAACGATCGCCCGGCACGCGCATGATCGCAACCGACGGACGGCTCTGGACCTGTGCCGGACCCGGGCTGGTCGCGGAGATCGAGAGACTGCGAGCGGAAATCTCGCGGTGACCATGCGGCTCTATCTCGGCTTCGCGCTGCTGATCGCGGCGGCGCTCGTCATGTCGGCGATGATTCCGCTCTATTCGCTGCCGTCGCTCTGGCGCGACGATCCCGACCTTGCCGCGACCATCCTCATCGAACTGCGATTGCCGCGGGATCACCGCCTATCTGATCGGCCTCGCGAGTCCGCTCGCCGTCGCGATCGGCGGGGTCGTCGGGGCGGGGATCGCGCTCGCCGGTCTGCTGCTGCTCGCTGGGCCGCGCGCCGAGACGGCCACGCTGCTCCTCGCCGGCATTGCGATCAGCGCGATCACCGGGGCGGCGACGGCGCTGGCGCTCGCCCTCGCCCCCTCCCCCTTCGCCTTTTACGACGCCTATGACTGGCTGATGGGCTCGCTGGTCGATCGCAGCCTGCCGCAGCTGATCTTCGCCGCCTTACCCGCGGTGGCCGCCTGTGGCTATTGCATCGCCAAGTCGCGCGCGCTCGACACGCTGGCGCTCGGAGAGGACACCGCAGCGGCGATGGGGATCGATCTCCGGCGCCTGCGCCGCAACGTCATCGTCGCCACCGCGATCGGCGTCGGCGCCGCGGTGTCGGTTTGCGGCGCGGTCGGCTTTATCGGGCTGGTCGGTCCGGTGCTGGCGCGCAGGCTGGTCCGCAACCACCCGGGACGGGCTGCACTTCCGGCCGCCCTGATCGGCGCGCTGCTGTTGCTCGCCGCCGATATCGCCATCCGCTTCGCTCCGCCCGACCGATCGGTGCCGGTCGGTGTGCTGACTGCGCTCATCGGCGCTCCTTTCTTCCTCCTGCTGGTCGCGCGGATGCGCTGGAGCGAACGGATATGAGCGCGCGCCTCGAAGCACGCGGTATCGCCATCCCGGACCGCCTTTCGCTGTGTGACCTTGACCTCGCCGGCGGCGAACTGACCATGCTGGTCGGTCCCAACGGAGCCGGAAAGACGAGCCTGCTCCATGCCCTGGCCGGTATCGGCGAGGCGGAAGGCGAGGTCCGTATCGACGGACACGCGCTGGCTGCCGCCGCGCCGGCGCGCCGGATCGAGCTGCTGTCCTATCTCGGCGAGAGCCGTGACGTGCGCTGGCCGCTCCTCGCCAGCGATTTCGTCGCGCTCGGCCTTGCCCGACGCGACCGCGACCGGGTGCAGAAGGCACTTGAAGCAGCCTCCGCTGCGCGGTTTGCCGATCGCCGGGTCGACCGACTTTCGACTGGCGAGCGCTCGCGCGTGCTGCTTGCAAGAGCGTTGGCACCACAGGCAGGCGTACTGCTGCTCGACGAACCCTGCGCCAATCTCGATCCCAAATGGCAGTTGGATACAATCGAGCGGCTCAAGGCGGAGGCCGACATCGGCCGCGCCGTACTCCTTTCGATCCACGATCTGGGGCTGGCGCAGCGGCATGGGAACCGGGTCATCGTCGTCGATCATGGCAGGATCGTCGCCGACGGCCCGCCGGGAGACGCGCTCGATGCGCCCAATATCGAACGCATATTCGGCGTCGGCCGCGATGCGGCGGGACATTGGCGCCGGACCTGAGAGACTATTCCTCGGGCGGGTCGGCGATCATCGCGGTGAATCCGCATTCGGCGACCAGCTTGTCGCCGATCCACGCCTCGCCGGCGAATTTGCAGACGGGAAAGCGCTTCTTCGCGAAGCGGACCTTGTAGGTCAGCAGGCATCCCGGCTCGACCGGCGCGCGGAATTTCGCGCTGTCGATCGCCATGAAATAGACGAGCTTGCCGCTGTCGAGCAGGTCGAGCTCGTCTACCGCCATGATCGCCGCGGTCTGCGCCATGCCTTCAATGATCATCACCCCGGGCATGATCGGTCGTCCGGGGAAATGGCCCTGGAAGAAATGCTCGTTCATCGTCACGCCCTTGACGGCGGTGATCGATACGCCGGGTTCGATCTCCTCGACCCGGTCGACGAGCAGCATCGGATAGCGATGCGGAATCGCCGCCATGACCCGCCGGATATCGAACGGGCCATTGGCGGCATTGTCCTTCTTGTCGCTCTCGCTCACCGGCCCGGATTTGGCTGCGGGGCGGGCTGTTGCTGCTGTTGCGCCGCTCGCAGCGTGTCGCCCTGCTGCCAGCCGGCCGGAGGCGTGGCGGACACGCTGGACACCCGGCTATTGAGCTGCGCGGTGACCGCCGCCGTGAGGTTGGCTGGCGAGTTGGGCGCCATGCTCAGTACGGCTTCGGGCTGCACCACCAGATCGACGTTGGCCGCCGCCATCGCCGCCTGCACCGGCGCCTCGATTTGCGCCATCAGCTGCTCGCGCACATAGGCGATGGCGTTCAGATAGGGCGCCTGCAGCTGGTTGATCTCCTGCTGGGCCGTTGCGCGCCGTTGCTGCAGAGCCTCGCCAGCGGGACGAACGCTTTCAGCCGTAGCGCCAGGAGCCTGCAACGCCTGCTGGTAGGCCTGTTGCAACGGCAGCAACTCCGTCTGCAGCGCCTGGGCTCGGGCTTCGGCCTGCTGCATCTGGCCCGCATAGGTCGTCTGGATCTGCTGCGCTGCGGCGCCATAGGCAATATTTTGAGTTTTGCAAACATCAGAATTGGGTTCCTATATTGAAAGAAAAGATTTTGTCGTCGTCGCCTTCTTCCTTGAGCAGGGCATAGGCGAAGTCGATGCGGAAAGGTCCGAAGGGCGAGTTCCAGGAGACGCCCGCGCCGATCGTCACACGCGGCGCAGGCGAATCACCGACGAACCGTTCGGCGAAGGGTGCAATAGAATTGACCGCCAGATTGTGCGGATTGCCGTCCCCATCGGTCGGGTCGGAAGTGATGATTCCATTTACGTCGACATATAGGGGATTGCCGTTGGCGTCCTCGATCGGAACGATAATCGGGCCGGGCGTTCCGGATGAACACGGCGTTCGCCCGATCTCGTTGTTGTCCGCGTCGACGCAGGGGAATGTCTGGAGAATGGGGTCCGTAACGCCAAAGACGGAGCCCACATCAAGGAAGATCGACGGACGGAAGCCGAGTTCGCGACCGCCCGAACCGAGCGGGATCTCGAGCTCGGCGCGACCGAGATAATAGGCCCGACCGCCGATCGCATCGTCGGTAATCAAATCCGGGTTGGTATCCAGATCGTTGGTGCCAAACACATAAGGAATACGCTGCACGCGCGGTCCGACACCGCGGATATCGAAGCCCCGGATCTGCGGTTCGCCGAGGAAGAAACGGTCGGTGAGCCGCACATTGTCGACCCCCGCCCCACGACTCTCGAAGGAATGGATATAGCCGGCCTCGCCGCTGAGGCCGAAAATAAAGCCCGAACCGAGATTGAAGAACTGGTCGGCGTCGATGCGGGTGCGCAGATACTGCACGTCGCCGCCAAGCCCCGCGAAATCCTGGCTGAAAACGACACGCCGCCCGCTCGAAGGACGGATATTGTTGTCGAGCGTATTGTAGACCAGCGAATAGCCGGCGCTCGAAACGATCCGGTCGCCGATTGCATCGCAGAGATAGCGACCGGCGAGCAACGGGCTGCATTGGCCGTTTATAAAGAATTGCCGCTCATTGAGCGAAACCTCTTCGGAACTGAGGCCGTATCGCAGTGCGAGGGTGACATATTCAGTCAGCGGAACGCCGGCTCGGGCCTGGAAACCCGTCGACAGCTGTTCGTAGGTCGTGTTGCGATCGCTACCGATGGAGTTGAAGGAATTGAAATCGCGCCGGAAGAGATCGACGCCGAGTGCGATATTGCGGTCGAAGAGATAGGGCTCGGTAAAGCCCAGTTCTAGCGAGTTGGAATAGCTGGAATAGTTTACCGAAGCGCGCAGTTCCTGACCGCGCCCGAGAAAATTGCGCTGGCGAACCGAGAATTGCACGATAAAGCGCTCGAGGCTCGAAAAGCCGGCCGATGCCTGAAGCTCGCCGGTCGCCCTTTCCTCGACATTCGCCACCAGTACGATGCGGTCGGGCGACGAGCCCGGCTGCTGTTCGATCTCGAAATTCTCCTGGAAGAAGCCGAGCGAGTTGATGCGATTCTGCGAGCGCCGGACGGCCACGCTGTTGAAGGCATCGCCCTCCTGGATACGGAATTCGCGCCGAATCACTTTGTCGCGGGTCAACGTGTTGCCGTTGACGTCGATCCGTTCGACATAGACGCGCGGCGTCTGTTCGATGCGGAACACGACATCCATCGTGCGGTTCTCGCGGTCGATCTGGAATTCGGGGCGGGCCTCGGCGAAGGCATAGCCGAGGAAGCCCGCGGTCTCGTTGAGCCCGTCGATCGTATCTTCGATCTGCTGGGCATTGTACCAGTCGCCGCTCTCGATCGGGATGAAATCCTCGAACTGCTCGGCGCTGAAATCGCGCAGATCGCTGTCGAGGCGGATGTCGCCGAATTTATACCGCTCGCCCTCTTCGACGACATAGGTAATGAT
>JAIVHR010000275.1 GCA_020200935.1 Sphingomonadales bacterium | reverse complement strand
CCCCGGCGCCGCTCTTGAGCGGCGCGACGAAGATGCGGTGGCGGTCGAAAGTCTCGGCGATGTCGGGCGCGAAGCCCTCGATGACGACCGAACCGTCCTCGGTCGGCCCCTCATCGGGCCAATGCGCGCCATAGACATGCAGCGCCGGGCCGTCCTCGCCGAGCGCCGGCGCGATCTCGCGCGCGAAAGCCTCGACGGCTTCGGCATTGGGTGGATGCTGGTGGCTGCCGAGGAAGCAGAGTCCGTTACGCTCGCCGAACGGCGCCCCACCGGGCCGCGGCTCCTCGACCCATGGCATCTTTTCGATCTTCGGCCGGCTGCCCACCAGCGCATCGAGCAGCGCGACTTCGATATCGCTATAGCTGAGCACCAGATCGGCATTGCGAATGACCCGCAATTCTTCTTCGCGCACCGCGTGCACCTTCTCCTCGGCCGCCGAATCGCCGCCGGCGATCGCCCGCCGCATCTCGCGCACGAAATTGAGATCCTCGACATTGAGCACCAGCCTGGCCCGCGGCGCCAGCTCGCGGATCGCGCGGATATGCGGCCGGAGGATCGTGTAGCGGCTGACCAGCACGAGATCGAATTCGCCGCCGCGTTCGGCGAGGAAATCCTTTACCGACATCGCGAAGGGGGCGTGCAGGCATTCGACGCCGCGGCGTTGCAGCGCCTCGCTATAGCGGCCCGCATATTCGAGATTGGTCGGCAGGAAGGTGAGTTTGCAGCCGAGATCGCGGAGCATTGCCATCTCGCGGAGCGTCGAATAGCTGCCGGCATCCTGATCGGGCCGCGGCACGCGCCAGCCGATCATGAGCACGCGCTTCTTCGCGGTCCGATCCTTCTCGAGCATCGCGTCGCCGTCATAGTCGCCATGCTGCTTGTAGGCCTGGTGCCAGCGGCGCTTGAATTTGGGATGGTTGATCGTCTGGAAGCGCTTGACGCTGGTCTCCGAATCGGGGTCGAGGCCGTTCGATACGCCGCGCGTGTGGTAAACGGTCGAGGTCGCGCAATAGATCGTCCGGTAGCCGGCCTCGCGCACCGCGAAGCTGTACCAGGTATCCTCGAAATAGGCGGGGCTCAGCTCGGTCTCGAAGCCGCCGATCTCGTCCCACAAAGATCTCAGCGTGATCAGCGCCGCGCCGGCCAGATAGTCGGTGTCGCGCGAATAGCCGTAGCGCGGATCGCGCGGATTCCGGTTCCAGCCGACATTCTGCGGCTTGCCGTTGCTCCAGACGATGGTGCCCGCGGTCTGCAGCCGGCCGTCGCTATGGAGCAATTGCGGGCAAGCGGCGCCGGCGCCGGGGAAGAAGGCGAAGCTCGCGACGAGCTCGTCGAGCCAGCCCGGCGTGACCTCGCAGTCATTGTTGAGGAAGAGGATATACTCGCCCTTGGCCTGCGCCGCTCCGTCGTTGCAGGCGGCGATGAAGCCGTCCGATTCGGCGCGGCTGACGATGCGGATGCCCTCGTGCCGCGCCAGTTCCGCCGCGGTCTCGTCGGGCGAACCGTCATCGACGACGATGACCTCGAAGCTCGTGTCGTTGCGCGCGAAGAGCAGCGAGCAGAGGCAATGGAAGGTCGCCGCATACTGGCCGTGCACCGGGATGACGATGCTGACCGTCGGTTGCTTGGCCTCCGGAAAGCGCAGCGCGAAGACATCGCGGTTGCGCTCGAAACCGGCGGTCAGCGTCTGTTCGATGCGATGGAGATTGGCCAGCAGCCAGCGATCATCCTCGGACAAAGTGTCGCGCCCGCCGAACCATGCCAGCTGCCGCCGCATCGCCTCCATCCGCCGCGCCGCCTTGGGCGACAGATGCGCCGGATAGGGCGGCATCGCGCCGTCGCGTAGCGAAGACCAGTCGGTCGCCTGGTCGCCGAGATGGGCGAAATCGCTGCCGAGGATGGCGAGGCCGCGGCCGTCGAGCAGATGCAACACATGATATTCGCCGTCGAGCAGCGCGCGCGGAATCCGGAAGGTGACGGGCAGCGGCCTGGTCGAAGGCACGACCCATTTCGCCCCGTGGACCGCGCCGTCGATCGCCAGCAGCAGCGGTCCGCCGAAGCCCGCTATTCTGATCTCGAGGAGGTCTCCCCGTATCGGCCAATATTCGACGGTGGCGGATGCGGCCTCCGGGCCCGAAAGCACCGGCCGGCCGGCGCGGTCGCGATAGACCTCTATCGCCCCCTCCGCGTCGAGCGGCAGATCGAGCTGGCGGTCGGCGAAGAAGATGCGGCATTCGCTGTCGGCGGCCGATCTGCGGAAGGCCGAATCGTCGATCGTGCCGGGGACCCAGGCCGCCCGGTTCTCATCGCTCTCGGCGCAGAGCGAGGGATCGGACAGCCGGACGACCGCCGGTTCTTCTTCGGCTTCCTCGGCGGCTTCACCGTCGGGCAGGCGGATTTCGACATGGCAGGCGATCGCCGCGGTACCTTCGGGGGCGACCGCCGAAAGGCTTCCGCCGACTTCGGTGTCGTCGGCCGTGTATTCGCCGTCCGCCCGTGCGATCGTGCCTCCTTCGGCATCGAGAAATTCGACGGCGAGGCG
>JAIVHR010000274.1 GCA_020200935.1 Sphingomonadales bacterium | reverse complement strand
GGTTCTGGCAGCGCGCCTAACCCGGTGCAATATCCGAATAGACACGTATTGGAGAAGCATCCGAGATGGCTGCACCCGTTCCCTATGACGATCGCGACGGAAAGATCTGGTTCGACGGCAAGCTCGTCGACTGGCGCGACGCCAAAGTTCACGTGCTGACGCATGCGCTTCATTACGCTTCTTCGGTGTTCGAGGGGCAGCGCGCCTATGGCGGCGAGATATTCGAGCTGACGCGCCACAGCGAGCGGCTGCACAAATCGGCCGGGATCATGGGTATGGAGATGCCCTTCAGCGTCGCCGAGATCGACCATGCCTGCCGGCAGGTGCTCGAGGCTAACGGGCTGTCCGATGCCTATGTCCGTCCGCTGGCCTGGCGCGGCGCCGAGCAGATGGGCGTTTCGGCCCAGGCGACCAAAACGCACGTCGCCGTCGCCGCCTGGGAATGGGGAGATTATTTCAAGGACAAGGAAACCGGCATCCGGCTCGATATTTCACCCTGGCGCCGCCCGGCGCCCTATACCGCGCCGGTCCATGCCAAGGCCTCCGGGCTCTATATGATCTGCACCATGTCGCGGCATCATGCGCAGGGCCGTGGCTATGACGATGCGATGATGCTCGACTGGCGCGGCCAGGTCGCCGAGGGGACGGGCGCCAACGCCTTCTTCGTGCGTGAAGGCAAGCTCCATACCCCGACGCCCGATTGCTTCCTCAACGGCATCACCCGCCAGACGGTGATCGCATTGGCCGAAAAGCGCGGCATCGAGGTCGTCGAGCGCGCGATCTGGCCCGAGGAGCTCGAGGATTTCGAGCAATTCTTCCTGACCGGCAGCGCCGCCGAAGTCACCGCCGTCCGCTCGGCCGGCCCGTGGAATTTCGACGTCGGCGAGATGACCAGGATGTTCATGGCCGATTATGCGAAGCTGGTGCGCGGGCAGTTGGGCAACGGCTGATCCGCGCGCTCGTCATTCCTGCGCAGGCGGGAATCCACGGCGCAGAGATCTCCATGGATTCCTGCCTTCGCGGGAATGACGGAGTGTCTTAGCGGCTCTGATACGCCCGATACCACTCGACGAATTTCGGGATGCCCTCTTCGATCGTCGTCGAGGGTTCGAAGCCGAGATCACGCTGGATCGCCGAGATGTCGGCCGCTGTGGCCGGCACGTCGCCGGGCTGCATCGGCTGGAGATCGCGTAGCGCGGTTTCGCCGAGCGCGCTCTCAAGCACATCGATCATGTGGGTCAGCTCTTCGCAGCGATTGTTGCCGATATTGTAGAGCGCGTGCGGACCCTTGCTGCGGCCCGCCTTCTCCTTGCCATCATCGGCAGGAGGATGATCGAGCGCGGCGATCACGCCGGCGACGATATCGTCGATAAAGGTGAAGTCGCGGCGCATGTCGCCATGGTTGAAGACCGGGATCGGCTCGCCGGCGAGGATCTTCTCGGTGAAGATCCACATCGCCATGTCGGGGCGTCCCCAGGGCCCGTAGACGGTGAAGAAGCGCAATCCGGTCAGCGGGATGCGGTAGAGATGGGCGTAGGTCTCGCTCATCAGCTCGTCGGATTTCTTGGTCGCCGCATAGAGCGAAATCGGATGATCGACCCGGTCCTCGACACGGAACGGATAATCGGTGTTGCCGCCATAGACCGACGAGCTCGAGGCATAGACCATATGCGCGGATTGGCGGTGGCGGGCGAGTTCGAGCAGGTTGAGGTGCCCGTCGATATTCGAGCGAATATAGGCGCGCGGATGGGTCAGACTGTAGCGCACCCCGGCCTGCGCGCCGAGATGGACGATGCGGTCGAAATCCTTGCCCCCCAGCGACGCATCGAGCGCCTGGTGATCGGCGAAATCGACCTTCTCGAAGGCGAAGCCGTCGCCTTCGAGTTCGGCCAGCCGGTCCTCTTTGAGCTGCACCGAATAATAATCGTTGAGATTGTCGATGCCGATCACCTCGTCGCCGCGCGCCAGCAGGGCTTTCGCGACATGCATGCCGATAAAGCCCGCCGCGCCGGTAACCAGGATCGCCATTCTCGCCTCTCGATCAAAGGGAACGGCCCGCCTTAGACGCGGGGCGGGGGGTTTCGCAATCCACGCGCCTCGCTATATACGGCGCCCGGCTGCTGGGGCGTGGCCAAGTGGTAAGGCAGCGGCTTTTGGTGCCGCCATTCGCAGGTTCGAATCCTGCCGCCCCAGCCAGCCCTCCCGGGAGCCGGTTGCGTTTCGCATCCCGAGATGGAAAGCGTGGATCCTGAACCGGCGCACGGGAACGCCGGCGGGGTCATCGGGGGAACGCAGGGGCATCATGGGCGATCCAATGCAACGTCGGCTCGCCGCGATCATCGTCGCCGATGTCGTCGGTTACAGCCGGCTGACCGGCCTCGACGAGGAAGGCACGATCCGGCGGTTCAACCGGCGGATCGACGAGATCGTCCGACCGACGGTCGCCGCGCATGACGGCCGCTTCGTCAAGCATACCGGCGACGGTTTCATCGCCGAATTTTCGAGCGTTTCGACGGCCTTTGCCTGTGCATCGCGGATCCAGGA
>JAIVHR010000111.1 GCA_020200935.1 Sphingomonadales bacterium | reverse complement strand
CATCGTTCAGCAGAACCAGCGCCGCGGCGATCAGCAGCCAGACCGGCGAGAAATTCCTGCGGTCGGCCAGCCCCAGCACGAGGCCGACGACGAGCAGGATCGCGACGATGGCGAGGATTGATAGGAGACCGTCCATGCGGCTGACCTACGCTACGTCCTGAACACACCAAATGACGGCCGTTCCGCGATTGCCAATTCTAATCCTCCCCGGGACGGGAAGGTGGCAGCGCAAAGCGCTGACGGAGGGGTCGCGAGCGAAGCGAGCTCCCGCCATCAGCCCAGCGCCTATTCGCCAGTTGGTCGCAAGACCCCTCCACCGCTTCGCGGTCCCCCTCCCCGTTCCGGGGAGGATTTGGTGCATCGCCGCCACGATCACATCCTGAACACACCAAACGCCGGCCGCTCCGCGATCGGCGCCTCGAGCGCCGCGCTGAAGGCCAACCCCAGCACGTCCCTCGTCTGCGCCGGGTCGATGATGCCGTCGTCCCATAGCCGCGCGGTGGCGTGCCAGGGGTTGCCTTCGTCTTCGTATGACCGGCGGATCGGGGCCTTGAAGGCTTCGGCTTCCTCCTCGCTCCATTTGTCGGCGTCGCGGTGGACCGTCGCCAGCACGCTCGCGGCCTGTTCGCCGCCCATCACGCTGATCCGGCTGTTGGGCCAGGTGAAGAGGAAGCGCGGCCCGTAGGCGCGGCCGGCCATGCCGTAATTGCCGGCGCCGAAGCTGCCGCCGATGAGGACCGTGATCTTGGGGACGGTTGCCGTGGCGACCGCCGTCACCAGCTTGGCGCCGTGCTTGGCGATGCCCTCCGCCTCATATTTGCCGCCGACCATGAAGCCCGAGATATTCTGGAGGAACAACAGCGGTATGCGGCGCTGGCAGGCGAGCTCGATGAAATGCGCGCCCTTCACCGCGCTCTCGGAGAAGAGCACGCCGTTATTGGCGAGGATTGCGACCGGGATCCCCCAGATATGCGCAAAGCCGCAGACCAGCGAGCTGCCATAGAGCGATTTGAATTCGTGGAATTCGCTGCCGTCGACGATCCGGGCGATCACCTCATGGACGTCGTATGGCGCGCGGACATCGTCGGGGATGATGCCGTACAGCTCCTCGGCATCGAATTTGGGCGGGCGCGGCTCGATCCTCTTGACGCCGGGATCGTGCGGCGCGTTCAAGGTCGAGACGATGTCGCGGACGATGGTCAGCGCATGCTCGTCATTCTCGGCGACATGATCGACGACCCCCGATTTGCGGCCGTGAAGGTCGCCGCCGCCGAGATCCTCGGCCGATATCTCCTCGCCCGTCGCGGCCTTCACCAGCGGCGGGCCGGCGAGGAAGATCGTGCCCTGGTTGCGGACGATGACGCTCTCGTCGGACATCGCCGGGACATAGGCCCCGCCCGCCGTGCAGCTGCCCATCACGCAGGCGATCTGCGGGATGCCGAGCGCGCTCATATTGGCCTGGTTGAAGAAGATGCGGCCGAAATGATCGCGATCGGGGAAGACCTCGGCCTGGTGCGGCAGATTGGCGCCGCCCGAATCGACGAGATAGATGCAGGGCAGTCGGTTCTCCTCGGCGATCTCCTGCGCCCGCAGATGCTTCTTGACCGTCATCGGGTAGTAAGTGCCGCCCTTCACGGTGGCATCGTTGCAGACGATCATGCATTGCCGCCCCGAAACGCGGCCGATGCCGGCGATCATCCCGGCGCCCGGAACCTCGCCTTCATACATGTCGCAGGCCGCGAGCTGGCCGATCTCGAGGAAGGGCGAGCCTGGATCGAGCAGCCGCTCGACGCGATCGCGCGGCAGCAGCTTGCCGCGCGATACATGGCGTTCGCGATGCTTTTCCGTCCCGCCAAGCGCAGCCTCGGCGACGTCGGCGCGAAGCTTCTCGACCAGCGCGCGGTTATGCTCGGTGCCCCCTCCCCGTTCCGGGGAGGATTTGCAATCAGCCTCACGTTCCGCCCCCCACCAATTCGCGCCCGATCAGCATCCTGCGGATCTCGTTGGTCCCGGCCCCGATATCGAGCAGCTTGGCGTCGCGGGCGTAGCGTTCGACGGGCCAGTCCTTGGTGTAGCCCGCGCCACCCAGCGCCTGGATCGCCTCCATGCCGACCTTCACGGCATTCTCGCTCGCCAGCAGGATCGCGCCGGCGGCGTCGAAGCGCGTCGTCTGCTCCTTGTCGCAGGCGCGCGCCACGGCATAGACGTAGGCGCGGGCGGAATTGAGCGCGACATACATGTCGGCGATCTTGGCCTGGATCAGCTGGAAGCTGCCGATCGGCTGGCCGAACTGCTTCCTCTCGCGGACATAGGGCAGCACGCAATCGAGGCAGGCCTGCATGATGCCGAGCTGGATGCCCGACAGCACGACGCGCTCATAATCGAGCCCGCTCATCAGCACGCCGACCCCGCCATTTTCGGGGCCCATGACATTCTCGGCCGGCACTTCGCAATCGTCGAACACCAGCTCGCCGGTGGGCGAGCCGCGCATCCCCATCTTGTCGATCTTCTGGCCGACCGAGAAGCCGGGCATGTCCTTCTCGATCAGAAACGCCGTGATGCCGCGCGAGCCTTCTCCCGGCGCTGTCTTGGCGTAGACGACGAGCGTATCGGCGTGCGAGGCGTTGGTGATCCAGAATTTGGTGCCGTTGAGGACGTAGCCGCCCTGCACCGCATCAGCCTTCAATTTCATCGAGACGACGTCCGAGCCGGCCTGCGCCTCGGACATGGCGAGGCTGCCGACATGGTCGCCCGAAATCAGCTTGGGCAGATATTTCGCCTTCTGCTCGTCATTGCCCCAGCGGCGGATCTGGTTGACGCAGAGGTTGGAGTGCGCGCCGTAGCTCAAGCCCACCGAGGCGCTCGCCCGGCTGACTTCCTCGACCGCGACGACATGCTCGAGATAGCCCAGGCCCAGCCCGCCATGTTCCTCCTCGACGGTGATCCCATGCAGCCCGAGCGCGCCCATCTGCGGCCAGAGATCGGCCGGAAATTCGTCTTTCGCGTCGATCTCGGCGGCGCGCGGGGCGGTGGTCATGAAGGGCCGGTCTCCTGAGGGGCTCACCGCCTCTAGCAAGCCTCGCCCGCAAGCAAAAGTTCCGGAAGGGTGATTTCCGTCACCGGCTCGGCTAAGGGGCGGCGATACGCAATCGGGCGGGAACGAATGATGATCGATACCGGACGCCACCATCTCGACGAAGTCGGCGAAAGCTATGGCCGGCACTGGCGCAACGCCACGCGCTTCGGCGTCCGCATGATCGGCGCCGGTACGCTCTGCTGCCTGCACGGCATATTCCCGGGCCTGTTCTGCAAGACGGCCAGCAATTCGGTCCAACAGCTCTATCGCGAGATGAACGGGCGCGGCAAAGCCGCCGATTTCGACTGGGTGATCTAGAACACCGCGAACAGCGTCAGCGCGACGACCAGCCCGATCATCGGCACCACCACGGTCAGCGCACCGACCGCGCCATAGGCATCCCTGTGCGTCTCGCCGCAGATCGCGCGGATCGTCGTCACCACATAGCCGTTATGCGGCAGGCTATCGAGCGCGCCCGAAGCGATGGCGACGGTGCGGTGGAGCTCGGCGGGGTCCGCCCCGGCGCCGACATAATGCGGCGCGATCAGCGGCAGCGCGATTGACTGGCCGCCCGATGCCGAGCCGGTCAACCCGGCGATAACGGTGACCGCGATCGCCGCGCCGATCAGCGGGTCGCCCGGGAGGTTCTGGACCATCGCGAGCGCCTGCTGGAAGGCCGGGGAGAGCGTCGCGACGGCGCCGAAGCCGACCACCGCGCAGGTGTTGGTGATCGCCACCACGGCGCCCGTCGCGCCGCGCGAGAAAGCGCCGGGCATCTTGATCCGGTCGCGATAGCCGATCGCCAGCGCGATGACCGTCCCCGCGCCGAGCGCGACGACGAGCGCCCATTTGTCAAGCGATTCGGGCGGCAGAATCGCCGAAAGCGCTCCCAGCCGCTGCGGATATTGGAAGATCATGAAGACGCCGAGTACGGCGACCAGCGGCAGCAGGCAGAGCAGCGGATTGGGGAGCCGATCGTGCCCTTCGGCATCGTCGTCGCTCTCGCGGCCCTCGAAATGCTCGCCGCGGGCGACGGCGCGGTTGACCATCGATTGCAGCCATAGATAGCCGAGCACCGCCATCAGCACCGCGACGACGAGGCTCACCTGCCAGCCGGCATAGGCGCTCGTGCCGAGATATTGCATCGGGATGAGATTCTGAATCTCGGGGCTGCCGGCGCTCGTCATGGTGAAGGTCACCGATCCGAAGGCCAGCGCGCCGGGGATGAAGCGGCGCGGCAGGTTCGCCTCGCGGAACAGATGGACGGCAAGCGAATAGACCGAAAAGGCGACGATGAAGACGCTGACCCCGCCATAGGTCAGCACCGCGCAGGCCGCGACGACGGCGAGCACGGCATGGCGGATGCCGATCTTGCCGACGATCCAGTGGGCGACGCTGGCCGCGGCTCCCGACGAGCTCATCACCTCGCCGAAGATCGCGCCCAACAGGAACATGAAGAACCAGTCGCCGAAGAAACCCGTGAAGCCGGCCATGTAGCTGGTGGCGAAATCGGGGGCGTCGGGCGCGGCGAGCGGCGGCAGCCAGGCGACGCCGCTGGTCGCGGCGACGATCGCGGCGGCGACCGGCCCGGCGATCAGGATATTGACGCCGCGCACGGTCATCAGGATGAGAAGCGCGAGCGCGCCGACAAGGCCGATGGCGGCAATCATCGGCGCGGGATTACCGGTTCGCGGCGCCAAGGCAAGCCGGGATCGGAATCAAAATCGATGGAAAAAGGGATCCCGGCACGGATCAGCGAGGGTCCCTTGCGAATGCATTCAATCGTCATTCCAGCAAAGGCTGGAATCCATCCCATCTCGCCGTCTCGCGATTGCGTGACGGGATAGACTCCAGCCTACGCTGGGGTGACGGAAGGAACTGAGAAGACGGCTTCCTGCCAGCCCGGATGGGCGGCTCAATCGGCGAGCAGCTCGAGGCCGACTTGCGCGCGGCCGGCGCCGACCATGCCGATCTGGCGCGCCGCGCCTTCGGACAAATCGATCACCCGGTTGCCGTGGAACGGCCCGCGATCGTTGATCCGCACGACCACCGAGCGACCGTTGCGGCGATGGGTCACGCGCACGCGGCTTCCCATCGGCAAGGTGCGGTGGGCCGCGGTCAGCCCCGAAGGATCGAAAATCTCGCCGCTCGCGGTGCGGTTGCCGGCGAGTTCGCGTCCGTAATAGCTGGCTTCGCCGCCGCCGATCGCTTCGGCTTCGGGCTCGGCCGCTTGCTCCGCGGCTTCGCGGGCGGCTTCTTCTTCCCAGGCTTCGAGTGTGCGTTCGACGGTATCGGGCAACGGGATCTCGGCTTCGGCGCTTTCGGCCCGGGCGGCCATCCGCAGCTCGCCGAGCAGTTCCGAGTCGATTCCCGCGACCTCGTCGCGCGCCGCGGCCTGTTCGGCCGCGGTGGCGGGCGTGTCGGCAGTTGCGAGGATCAGCCCGCCGGCCAGCGGCAGCGCGGCGAACAAGCCGGCCGTCCAGCGGTGGCGTGCGGTTCTACGG
>JAIVHR010000110.1 GCA_020200935.1 Sphingomonadales bacterium | reverse complement strand
CCCCCGCCTCGATATTGGCGACGCAGATGAAGTTGGGGGCGAGATTGCCGTCGCCATCCTCGCAGGCGAAATACTTTTGATGCGTGCGCATGGCGAGCGTGATCGCCTCGGGCGCGACGGCAAGGAAGGTCGGATCGAAGCCGCCGAGCAGCGGCACCGGCCATTCGGTGAGCCCGGCATTCTCCTCGACGAGGCCGGTATCCTGGACGCGCTTCAGCCCGGCCTGTTCGGCGAGCGCATCGGCGCGCTCGCGGATGATGCCCTCACGGCGTTTGTGATCGACGATGACGTGGCAGGCTTCGAGCTTTTCGGCATAATCGAAGGCGCCGCCGATCGTGATGCGCCCCGGATGGTGGAAGCGATGGCCGAGTGTCTCGACCCCGCTGGCGACGCCGCCGACCTCGCATGCGACGAGATCGTCGCCCAGAATCGCGACGATGCTCTGCAACGGGCGGACCCAGCGCAGACTCTCGGTGCTCGCCGACCCCTCGCCCCAGCGCATCGATTTGGGCCAGGGGAAGTTGCGGACGATCTTCGGGATGGCCTCGGCGAGCAACGCTTTGGTCTTGCGGCCAGGGATGTCGATCACCGCGTAGAGGAAGCTGCCCTTCTTCTCCTCGCGCTCTTTGAGATCGCCGCGCGACAGCCCGGTCGAGCGCAAGAACCCCTCGATCGCCTTGTCGGGCGCATCGGCCCGCGGCCCGCGCCGCTCCTCGCTGACGGCCTGCGTTTCGGTCGGCAATCCGCGTGCGATCAGCGCGAGCCGGCGCGGCGTCGAATACGTCTCGATCGCCTCGGCCGCGAGCCCCACCTCCTTGAGCTCCGCCTCGAACAGCCGTGCCAGATCCTGCCGCGCCTGCTTCTGCATGCGTGCGGGGATCTCTTCGGACAACAATTCGAGGAGGAAATCGCTCATTGCGCGCCTCCTTCGAGCCTTTGTGTCTTTGTGCGATCAAAATCGGACTCGCACGAAGACACGAAGACGCGAAGAAAGAAGGTTGCCTGCGGCGCTTTCTCGTTCACGCCGCCCACCCGTGCTTTTCCATATGGGCGCGGCAGGCGCCGACGGCGAGGTCGCGGACGCGGCCGATATAGGCCTGACGCTCGGCGACCGAGATCACCCCGCGCGCCTGCAGCAGGTTGAAGATGTGGCTCGCCTTGATCGCCTGATCGTAGGCCGGCAGCGGCAGATCGTTGGCGATGCACTGCTTGGCTTCCTCGGCGGCATCCTTGAACCAGCGGAACAGCTTCTCGGTGTCGGCATGCTCGAAATTCCAGGCGCTGAATTGCCTTTCATTGTCGAGGAACACGTCGCCGTAGGTCACCCCCTCATCGTTAAAGGTGAGGTCGAAGACACTGTCGACGCCCTGGATATACATCGCGAGGCGCTCGAGCCCGTAGGTGAGTTCGCCCGAAACCGGTTTGCAATCGAAGCCGCCGACCTGCTGGAAATAGGTGAATTGCGTCACCTCCATGCCGTCGCACCAGACCTCCCAGCCGAGGCCCCAGGCGCCCAATGTGGGGCTCTCCCAGTCATCCTCGACGAAGCGGATATCGTGTTTGAGCGGATCGATGCCGATCGCGGTCAGGCTGTCGAGATAGAGCTGCTGGAGATCGGGCGGCGAAGGCTTCAGGATCACCTGATACTGGTAATAATGCTGAAGCCGGTTGGGATTCTCGCCATAGCGGCCGTCGGTCGGCCGGCGCGAAGGCTGGACATAGGCCGCCTTCCACGGATCGGGGCCGAGCGCGCGCAGGGTCGTCGCCGGATGGAAGGTCCCCGCCCCCATTTCGAGATCATAGGGCTGCAGGATCACGCAGCCCTGCGCGCTCCAATAATCGTGGAGCGTGAGGATCAGGCGCTGAAAGCTGAGCGGCTGTGAGTCGGTCAAGGGTTGCTCGTCAATGTTGCGATGCGGCGCGCGGGCCGAGCATTGAAGCAAGCTCCGACCAGCGTCAAGCCGCGCATTCCCGGCGCTTTGGTCGTCAATCCCTTGCATTATGTCATGGTCGCTTGACATAGTCAGCTAGTCGTTGCATATGGTCAAGCGTACTCGACGTTATGTCACCAACCACTGTCAGGAGCCGTTTCATGAGACTGTGTCGATTATCGATGGGCCGCGAGGAGCGCTTCGTCTTCTGGGTCTGCATCGCCGCCGCCATCCTCGTCTCGGCGAATTAAGGGAAAAGTCCGATGAACAATAACACCGCCCCGCCTCGGCGCTTCCGGCTATCGATCGGTGTGTGCGACGCGATGTTCGCGCTGCTGTTCGCCGGCGCCGTCTCCCTGCTCGCCAGGAACGGCTTCGACCATCCGTCGCTCGGCGAGGTCCAGGCGGCGGTCGTCGCCGCAGATCCCTGGCTGAGCCTCGCCATCATCGTACCGGCGATCCCGATCATGGCGCTGATCTTCGCCCTGTCGACCAAGGTCGACCGCCGCTGCGCCGAAGATTACGTCTTCCAGCTGGTCGCCAACGCGTCCCTCGTCGCGGCGACCGGCGCAATCTTCGTCTATGTCGTCTGGGATCTCGCATCCGGCTTTCTCGGCGGTCTGCGCC
>JAIVHR010000109.1 GCA_020200935.1 Sphingomonadales bacterium | reverse complement strand
CGACACCGAACGACTTGAAATCGTCATAGAAGCGCTCGAAAGCCGGGCACTGCTCGTTCGAGCAGGTCGGCGTGAAGGCGCCGGGTAGCGAGAAGACGACGTAGCGGTCGTCGGCGAACATCTCGCCGGTCTGCTTGTCCTCCCATTTGAAGGGGTTGTCGCCGCCGAGATTCTCGTCGCGGGTGCGGGTTTTCAGAGTCACATTGGGGACTTGGCGTCCAAGCATTAATTTTCCTCCATTGGAATTTCGTTACGTCTCACAACAATCAATGGGCAGCGAGGCCGCTTCGTTCCAATGAATTAAGCTGCGAAGGGCAATCGATTGAGCCGATCATAAACATGTTAGTGTTCGGCCTATTCGATTATAACAATATTGCGTCGGAGATCGCGGAGGCCGATAAAACTGCGTCGTAAGCGCTAGACGATCGGCCCCTCGGCCTGTCCCTTCACAAACTGATCGACATAGGGGTTGCCCGATTCGCGCAACCGGAAGGTCGGCCCGTCCCAGACGATCCTTCCCTGATAGAGCATCGCGATGCGATGCGAGGTCTTGGTCGCCGAGACCATGTCGTGGGTGATCGTTACCGCGGTAATGCCGAGATCGTCGACGAGTTCGACGATCAACGCGTTGATGACGTCGGCCCTGATCGGATCGAGACCCGTCGTCGGCTCGTCGAAAAAGACGATCTCGGGCCGCGGCGCAATCGCGCGGGCGAGCGCGACGCGCTTCTGCATGCCGCCGGAGAGCTCGTTCGGCCGCAAGTCGAGCACCTCCTCGCCGAGACCGACCCGCTCGAGATTTTCGAGCGCGATGCGGCGCATCTCCCGGGCCTGGCCATGCCCGCCGCGCGTCAGCGCGAAAGTCACATTGCGCCAGACCGACAGCGAATCGAACAGCGCGCCGCTCTGGAACAGCATGCCGAAACGCGCCCGCACCGTATCGCGTTCGCCGGCACTCATCATTTCGAGGCTTTCGCCGTCGACGAGGATCTCGCCGGCGTCCTGATCGATCAGCCCGAGAATGCATTTGAGCAGCACCGACTTGCCCGATCCCGAGCCGCCGATAATCGCCAGCGATTCGCCGGGCTCGATGGTCAGATTGACATCGCGCAGCACCTCGTTGGCGCCGAAGCGCTTGGCGAGGCCGCGAACCTCGATCTTGGGCGTCTGCTCGCTCATCCGTCCTTCATCCGCCCATCATCCGAAAGCCGCTACGGTGATGATCAGGTTCGAGAGCAGGATAAGCACAAAGGCGGCGACCACGGCGTTGGTCGTCGACCGGCCGACGCCGGCCGCTCCGCCCTCGGTCTGCAGCCCGGCATAGCAGCCCATCAGCGCGATGAAGAATCCGAACACCCCTGCCTTGACCAGCGACATGACGATATCGGCACTTTCGAGGATGTCGGCGGTGGTGTTCAGATAGCCGGCCGGATTGAAGCCGAGCTTCTGGATCGACAGCAGATAACCGCCGAAAATACCCAGAATGTTGGCGATGCAGACCAGGATAGGCAGCGCGATGACGCTGGCGAAGAGCCGCGGCGCGATCAGGTAGCGATAGGGATCGGTGCGCAAGGTGCGCATGGCGTCGATCTGTTCGGTCACCCGCATCGTGCCGAGTTCGGCCGCCATTGCCGAGGAGATCCGCCCGGCGACCATCAAGCCGGTCAACACCGGCCCCAATTCGCGCACCATGCCGATGACGACCACCGCGGGCACCGTCGACTGCGCGTTGAATCGCGAGCCGCCGGTATAGATCTGCTGGGCCAGCGCGGCGCCGGTGAAGATCGCGGTCAGCGCGACGACGGGCAGCGATTGCCAGCCGATCTGGAACAGCTGCTCGACCAGCCGCATCGGGTAATAGGGCGGGGTCAGCGCACGCCCGATCGCCTTCGCTCCGAAAACCGCAACCCCGCCGATCCGGGCGAAGCCGGCGATCACCAGCCGGCCGATCGCCGCAAAGGCCCCGACGGCCGCAGGAACGCCACGCTCGCTCATACCCAGTCCCGACGATAGCGACGCCCCAGCCCGGTGAGCAACTCATATTGCGACAGCCCCGACCGGGCGGAGGCTTCGGGCAGCGCATAGTCGATGGACAGCCAGTCGCCTTCGCGGATTTCGGGCGCGGCATCGACCGACACCGCGACAAGGTCCATCGAGACCCGGCCGACGACCGGGCAGACCGCATCGCCGAAACGCGCCGTGCCGGTATCCGAAAAGCCTCGCAGATAGCCGTCGGCATAGCCGATATTGAGGATTGCCAGCTCGGTCGGCCGCTGCGCGGTGAAGGTCGCATTGTAGCCGACCGTCTCGCCCGGCCCGATCGAGCGGCGCTGCAACGCTTGTGCTTCGGGGAAGACGACTTGGCGGATATGAGGTTTCAGCGCCGCGACCTGGATGCCGCCATAGAGCGAGATGCCCGGCCGGGTGAGATCGAATCCAAAATCGAGGCCAAGCGCGACGCCCGCCGAATTGGCAAGGCTCAGCCGCTTCGCCCCGACGCTTCCGGCGAGCCCGGCGAGCATCTCGCGCTGAACCGCATTCTTGGGATTGGCGGGTTCGTCG
>JAIVHR010000108.1 GCA_020200935.1 Sphingomonadales bacterium | reverse complement strand
GCATCATGCTGGCGATGATGATGCAGATCCTCGACACGACGATCGCCAACGTCGCCCTTCCACATATGCAGACCAGCCTCGGCGCGACGATCGACAGCGTCACCTGGGTGCTGACCAGCTATCTCGTCGCCTCGGCCGCGGCGATCCCGCTGACCGGCTGGCTCGCCGACCGCATAGGATCGCGCGAGCTGTTCCTCACCGCGGTCGTCTTCTTCATCGTCTCGTCAATGCTCTGCGGCATCGCGACGAGCCTCGAGCAGATGGTGTTCTTCCGCATCCTGCAGGGCATCTGCGCCGCCTTCATCGGCCCGCTCTCGCAGACCGCGATGCTCGACATAAACCCGACCCACAAGCACGGCCAGGCGATGGCGATCTGGAGCCTCGGCGCGGTGCTCGGGCCGATCCTCGGGCCGCTGATCGGCGGCTATCTGACCGAATATTACAATTGGCGCTGGGTGTTCTTCGTCAATCTGCCGATCGGCGCGCTGACCTTCACGATCCTGTTCCTGCTGCTGCCCGGCCGGCCGTTGAAGCGCCGCGGCTTCGATCTGTTCGGCTTCGCCTTTTTCGCACTCGGGGTCGCCGCGCTGCAGCTGATGCTCGATCGCGGCCAGCAGCTCGACTGGTTCAACAGCTGGGAGATATGGCTCGGCCTCGGCGCGACGATCATCGGCCTGTGGGTGTTCATCATCCATCTGATCACCGGCCGCGAAACGATCGTCAGCCGCCGTATCTTCAAGGATTATAATTTCGTCGGTTCGATGCTGTTCATGACCGTCGCCGGAGCGCTGATCTTCGCCTCGATGGCGCTGCTCGCGCTGATGCTGCAGGGCGTGTTCGGCTATCCCGTGATCGATACCGGGATGGTGCTCGCGCCGCGCGGGCTCGGCGTGATCGTCGCGATGGGCATCGCCGCGCGGCTGATGGGCAAGGTCGATTCGCGGCTGCTGCTGTTCGCCGGCTTCGCGATCACCGCCTGGTCCTTCCTGCTGATGACGCGCTGGTCGCTCGATATCGACAGCTGGAACGTCATCTCGACCGGCCTCATCCAGGGTTTCGGCTTCGGCCTCTTCATCGTCGTCGTCAACACCGTCGCCTTCGCCACGCTGCCGCTCGATCTGCGCGCCGAGGCCTCGGCATTGCTCAACCTTGTCAGGAGTCTGGGCGCCTCGATCGGCATTGCGATCTGCGCGACGCTCGTCGCCCGCAACCTGCAGATCAGCCACAGCGAACTCGCCGAGCATGTGAACCCCTATGCGCTGCCCGATATGGGCGCGAGCATTCTCGGCCGCTTCGTGCTGTCGGACGAGGCGCGGCTGTTGCTGATCGACCGCGCGGTCAACCGCGAGGCCTTCATGATTTCCTATATCGACAGCTACTGGCTGCTGATGGTGCTCGCTGCGGCGATGGCGCCGCTGGCGCTGCTGACCAGGCCGATGCGCGAGGAAGGCTAGGCGCCGCAGCCGGCCGAATAATTTCTCGACCGCGTCATTGCGAGGAGCATTACGCCGCCTTCTGCAAATGCCGCCTGCCGAGCAACTCGGCGATCTGCACCGCGTTGAGCGCGGCGCCCTTGCGCAGATTGTCCGAGACCACCCAGAGCGCGAGGCCATTGTCGACGGTCGGGTCCTCGCGCACGCGGCTGACATAGGTCGCGCTGTCGCCGGCGCATTCGACCGGCGTCACGTAGCCGCCGTCCTCGCGCTTGTCGACGAGCATGATACCCGGCGATTCGCGCAGGATGTCCTGCGCTTCCCTGGCCGAGATTTCCTTCTCGAACTCGATATGGACCGCCTCGCTGTGGCCGACGAAGACCGGCACGCGGACGCAGGTCGCGGTGACTTTGATCTTCGGATCGAGGATCTTCTTGGTCTCGGTGACCAGCTTCCATTCCTCGGTCGTCGAGCCGTCGTCGAGAAAATCGCCGGCTTGCGGGATGACGTTGAAGGCGATCTGGCGCGGGAAGATTTTCGCCTCGACCTGGTCGCCGACGAAGATATCGCGCGATTGTTCGAACAATTCATCCATCGCCGCCTTCCCCGCGCCCGACACCGACTGGTAGGTCGCGACGACGACGCGCTTGATCACCGCGGCGTCATGCAGCGGCTTGAGCGCGACGACCAATTGCGCGGTCGAACAGTTGGGATTGGCGATGATGTTGCGCCGGGCATAGCCGTCGATCGCCTCGGGGTTCACTTCGGGGACGATCAGCGGCACGTCGGGATCCATGCGGAAGAAGGACGAATTGTCGATCACCGTGCAGCCTGCCTTGGCGGCGATCGGCGCATATTTCTCCGACATCGCCGAGCCGGCGGCGAACAAGGCGATGTCCCAGCCCGCAAAATCGAAATTCTCGATGTTCGCGCATTTGAGCATCTTGCCGGTCTCGCCGAGTTCGACCTCCATCCCCTGCGAGCGCGACGAGGCGACGGCGGCGATCTCGTCGGCCGGAAATTCGCGCTCGGCGAGGCAGGCGAGCATCTCGCGCCCGACATTCCCCGTCGCGCCGATAATTGCGACTCTGTAGCCCATCAATTCCTCCTGACCGGTAGGCCGCGATGTAGGCG
>JAIVHR010000107.1 GCA_020200935.1 Sphingomonadales bacterium | reverse complement strand
ATATGCTGTCTAACTAAGATAATAATATATAGAGGGGATTTCGTCATGACCACCGGAAAACTCGCTGGCCTTTTGGCGACCGTCGCCGCGCTGTCGCTGTCCGCTCCCGGCGGCGCCGCGGAACCGGTCGAGTTCGAGCTTCCCGAACAGGAAGGCCCCGAAATCGTCGTCTACGGGGCCGGCAATTCGGAAGAAGCCGTTGCCGAATTCGTCAGCACGATCGGGCGCCATACGGGAACCAACCAGCTCGCCCGCTGGCACGACACGATCTGCCCGCTCACGCTCGGCCTGCGCGAAGAACTCAACGATTATATCAGCGATACCGTTATCGCCCTCGCCGAGGAGGTCGGCGCCGAGGCATTGCCGGGCAATTGCCAGGCCAATCTCCTGATCATGATCACCGATAACCCCGTCGAAGCCATCGCTTCGCTGAGGGAGGATCGGATCGATATCTACCAGTCGATATCGTTGACCGACCGGGCCGCGATCGATCGCGGCGACACCGACGTGCTGGCCTTCAGCCGCATCGAGCTGCGCGGCGCCGACGGCCGGCTGCCGGATATCGGCGGGCAATCGATCGAAGGCGACGGCGCATTGCTGGGCGGGGTCATGCCCGGCCGCACCAGGCTGAGTACACGTGCCGATCTCAATTTCCGGGCGATCCTCATCGATGCCGACCATGCGCGCGGCCGCACGTTACAGCAGCTTTCGGCATTCGCGGCGATGATGGCACTGGCCGAATTCGACGTCCGCGAACCGGTCGCTCCCGCCTTCACGATCCTCAATCTCTTCCACGAGGCCGAGAACGCGCCCGCCGACCTGACCGACTGGGATGTCGCCTATCTGCGCGCGCTCTACGCCACCGACGGCGCCTACGATGCCGATACGCAGCACAGCGCGATGATCCGCGAGGTTCGCATCTCGCTGGCCGACCGGCGCTGATGGCGCCGTTGCCCGAGGCGCGAGACAGGCGATCGGGAATCCGTGCGTCGGTGCGTAAGCCATTGCGCTCCGCCGCGTCCGCGCCTATATCGCGGTCACTGCACAAGTCGCACGTGGCGAC
Source organism: Sphingomonadales bacterium (assembly GCA_020200935.1). Lineage (GTDB taxonomy): Bacteria > Pseudomonadota > Alphaproteobacteria > Sphingomonadales > Sphingomonadaceae > Parasphingopyxis. The sequence goes on along the minus strand of JAIVHR010000107.1, from coordinate 2,252 downwards.
GGACTATGGTCGAAAGGCCCGCTTTTCCCTTGACTACACGCAACGAGACGCAGCCCGCGCGCGAATGTTCGCCCGCGGCATACTACGCCCGCATATGGCGGGCGACGACCCTAAGAAAGGGAAATGACATGCCTATCGGCAAAGTGAAATTCTTCAACCAGGACAAGGGCTTCGGCTTTATCGAGCCCGAGGACGGCGGCAAGGATGCCTTCGTCCACATGACGGCGGTTCAGGCAGCCGGGATGACGACGCTCCGCGAGGACCAGCGCATCCAGTATGAGCTGCGCGAAGACCGCCCCGGCAAGATGGCCGCGGTCGACCTCCAGGAGGTCTAAGCGAACAAGGGCCGGCGTTCCGACAGGGACGCCGGCCTTTTTTTCAGACCCGCCTCCCGATCGAGGTTCCGAGAGTCAGCAGGGACACCGCCGATGGCCCATACCGCCGATTATTGCCGCGAACGCGCCGCCGCCGCCGAACAGGCCGCCGACGAAGCGTCGCTCTCCAATGTCCGCCAGCGCGAATTGCGCGCCCGCGAGACCTGGCTCGAAATGGCCCACCGCGCCGATCGCACGGCGGCGATGCGCGACCGGCTGGCCGCCGAAAAGGCCGCGCGCGAAGTCTAGCCTTTTTGCAGAATCGCCGCGCCGCGTCCCCGCGACTATCAACGATATCGCTTTATCATGCCGCCTCGCCCGAGCGCTCCTCGAGCAGCAAGCGGTACAGCTCCTCATTCTCGGCCTTGGTGCGCAGCCGCAGCCGCTTGATCAGCGGCTGCGCGGCGGCGCGGTAATTGTCCCAATCGGCGGCCGCGCGCTCGGCCGGCCAGCGCGCGAGATGCGCGGCCAGCGCGCCGGCAAAGTCGGCGCTCTCGGCGAATAGCCGGCGCGCCGTCTCGACGATCACATCGCTTTCGGACGACAGCAGCCAAGGGTAGATCGTCCAGTCCTCATGCGCGAGGTGGCTGCGGACCTTGACGGCGGCTTCGCGTCGAATGCGATCGAGCCCGGCCGGCGGCGAAGGCTCGGCGAGCGCGGTCTCGAGGCGGCCGAGCAGGACGAGGATCTCGTCATGCTCGGCACGGGCCTTGGCGATGTCGGGTGCGGCGGACTTCATGAGCGCCCCCTGGAATAATGACATTGCAACGCCTGCACCCTGGTCGCTGAAGATTGAGAAAAGGATAACGCAAGGCAGAACGGGCAGCCCGGCCGCGCGCCTTCTTCCGAAACATGTCTCGTCTTCGCTCGCACGATGATGAGACAGCTTCTTCCAGACACCGCGCTTCGCCGTCCCGGAAACCGCCCCGAAGGACGGCCCCTTTCGGGGTCTCGCGCATCTCCATCGCGGCGCCGGCGGACCGGTGGCGATGGAATTCGATGCGCCGGGCGGCGTCGAAAACGGCAGCGACGGCTGCATCGCTCCCGCCTCCGGATTGCGTGAGGAAATCGCCGCCGACCCTTCCGCCTTCGTCGCCGACATCCATACCCCGGACGGAACGATTGCGGGGACGCTCGAGCGCTGAGCCCGGACCGGAATTGCGCGAAGGGAAATCGGTCCGATGGCGAACCGTCAGACCACCTGGTTGGCGACCACGCGCTGGAGTTCGGCATCGGTGAGCGGCGTTTCGAAACGGCAGCCGGTGCGCGCGGCCTCTTCCCAGATCACCTCGGCCTGTTTCACTCCGACGCCTTTCAGATCGAGCCAGATCGGCGTACCCGGAGCGAAATACTCAAAGCTGCGAATGGAAAATCCCTCGGTCGAGATGTCGCGGAGCACGACATAGGCGGTGTCCGGCCGGTCGGACTTGACCTGGCTCGACAGCCGGACCTCGGTCCGCGGCGTGGCGCGCCGGTCGGGCCGGGCGTTCCAATAGACCTTCGAAGTGATGTCGACGGCGGCTTGCATGAGCTTCGGATAGCCGGGCTTGGTTAAGATCGGGTTAGTCACGCCACCGTCCGGGAGCGCGCCCGCGCCGGCAATGGGAACCGTTCCGCCCGCGCGTCGGTTGATGGAGCGCTCTCACGGGCTTTGACCAAGGAGACAGACGATGTCGCGACCACCCACCCCTGCCCTGCTGCTTGCGAGTGCGGCGAGCCTTTCCCTGCTGGCCGGCTGCGAAACGATGGCCGATGTCGCCAACGACAGCGCCTATGAGGCCGCCCTCACCGGCGCCGCCGAAGTGCCGGGGCCGGGCGATCCGGACGGCATGGGCAATGCCGAAGTCACCTTCGACTGGGTAAGCGGCAACATGTGCT
>JAIVHR010000167.1 GCA_020200935.1 Sphingomonadales bacterium | reverse complement strand
TGCTCATATACGCCTCCTTCGTTCGACACGATGTCGTCACGAAGGAAACGCAGGCGCTCCCCATGCGAACGGCTGATCCCGGCCGGGCATCGACGACCGCAAAGGCAGGTCTCCTGGCTTGCGGGTCTCGGCCCCTTCCCCGCCTTCCCGGATGCATCCGGTGGCATGCAGGGGAGGGGCTCGCCGCTGACAGTTGCGGGCACAGCGCCGGATTTGCACCGGCTTCCCTTTTCACCGCCGGTCAGGGCGGCACCTTTGCGTGGGCTGCGCTAATCCCGCCCGCCAAGCCTTGTCAAGCGGCGCCTCAATCGCTAGATGCGCGCCTTCGCTTGGCCTGGCTGGTCGGAAACCAGCCGCACAGAAAGCAATTACCGATGAAACCCGATATCCATCCCGACTATCATACGATCACCGTCAAGATGACCGACGGCACCGAATTCCAGACGCGCTCCACCTGGGGCAGCGAAGGCGACACGATGACGCTCGATATCGATCCCAAGGTGCACCCGGCCTGGACCGGCGGCAACCGCAATCTGATCGACACGGGCGGCCGCATCGACCGCTTCAACAAGCGCTTCGGCGGCCTGAGCCTCGGCAAGAAGAAATAGTCGGGCGCATCTGCGTTAAATTGCCGCATTGAAAAATCGGCCTTACCGCCGATCGCTTGCGCCTGTCCGGCTGGCGGTGGGCGCAGTCTCCGAGCAACTGGTCTCCAACTGACGTCGGCTTTGCGCCCCGAAAGCCGACATTCCGACTGGACTAGTAACGCAAGCTGAGCATTGCTGTTGGGGATAACCTCGGCTTCCTGCAGCATCCCGATGATCTGCTCCGGCGTGTATCTCTTCCGTGCCATTCAAAGCTCCTTTCAAGCCATAAATAGCCGAAATCCTAACTCAAAAAATGGACCACTTTTCGGGGGGCAGGCCACTGAAAAATCTTGACTTGTGGGCACATCATCGGAATTGAACGGGCCATGTCATCTGCCCTGTCCTCTCCAGCATGTTGCGCTCCGCTCCGCCGGGGCGCGTTCATCTCTTCGCGTATCTGGTGGTGGCAGGATTCGTTTCTCGCGGCGGCGCGATGGCGTAGCTGGTAAGCCACGGACCTCACGGTCCTTCTTCCAGACACCCATTAAACCCGCCGGTCCCGGCGGGTTTTTTATTACCCGAACGAGGAACGAGACAATGACCGTACAAACGACGATTGCCCCAGGCCGCCCCGCGCCCGGTCCGGTGTTGCACGAGGAGGAGACCGCGGAAGAAGTGCTTCTCTGCCTACTCGAAGGCATCGATCTCACCCAAGTTCAGGCCGAGACAGTGTTCGGCGCGCTTGTCGCCGGCAGGCTCGACGATCCGACAATTGCCGCGATGCTCGTCGCGCTCCGACTCAAGGGCGAGACGACCGATGAACTGATCGGCGGAGCCCGGGCACTGCGCGCCGGCGATGCGATCAGACGGGCTTCTGCTTCCTCTTCGCGCCGCAATATCATCCCGGCCTCAAACATGCCGGACCGGCGCGCCATGCGCTCAAGGTGCGGACGATCATGAACCTTCTCGGCCCCTGCCTCAATCCGGCGGAACCCGGAGTGCAACTACTGGGCGTCGCCGATCCCGAACAACTCCAACCGATTGCGCGCACTCTCGATGCGCTCGGTGTCGAAAGAGCGCTGGTGGTGCACGGATCGGGGCTCGACGAGATAGCTCTACACGGCGCGACCGACGCGGTCCGGCTCGATCGGGGCATCTTTCACGCATTGTCGATTATGCCCGAGCAGGCCGGTCTGGATCGCGCGCCGTTGACCGCTATCCGCGGTGGCGATCCGGACGAAAATGCTGCCGAAATGGCGGCATTACTGCGTGGCGAAGGGCCCGCCGCGCATGCCGACCTCGTCGCGCTCAATGCCGGAGCGCTGTTGTTCACGGCAGGCTTGGCTGGCGATCTCGCGGGCGGGGTCGAGGAGGCGCACGTAGCTATCTCCTCGGGCGCCGCTCACCGCGTGCTCTCGGACTATATCGAGGCAAGCTGTGATTAGTTCCAGAAACTTATCGACTGCTCTTTTAATCGATCGCCTGCCAATAAGATGGCGGAAATTTTGGACGGCCTCCATGTGAGACACATACCTGATTCACTCAAAAGTCCATCGGGTTAGTTGCTAGTAAGGGGCGTGTGTTGCGTCTTATGTCTGTGATATATCAAGGAGTTGAAGCATGCTGATAGCGTTGCTCGTCCTTCTTTCTGTAGCGACGCTCGCTTATATTTCCGCAATCACGCACGCGGCAAACGCGCAGCGCGTCCTTCCACGCCTCGAGGGGCTGCTGCTTGGCGGGGTGGTCAGCTTCTTCGACGCATTGGGGATTGGCTCCTTCGCTTCGACGACCGCCTGGCTCAAATTTCGCCGGCTCGTCCCTGACAGACTGATCCCGCCGACCCTGATCGTCGGCCTGACGCCGCCGGCGCTCGTCCAGAGCGTCCTCTTTCTCATCCTGCTCGGCGTGATGGTAGATCCGGTATTGTTGTTTGGTTCCGCAGTCGCGACCCTGCTTGGCGGTCTCGTGGGCGCACCTTTAGTTGCGCGGGCGCGCGTCTGGATCGTCCAACTGCTGGTGGCGATCGCGCTGCTGCTCGCTGCTAGCGCCTTCGCGATGTCGAACCTGGCGATGTTTCCGGGCGGCGGCACTGCGACCGGGCTGCCGGTCGGCATGACTGTGGTCGCCATTGCGGCCAGTTTCGGCTTCGGTTTGCTGGCCAATTTCGGCATCGGCAACTATGCACCTATGCTCGTCATGTTGAGCTTGATGGGCATGGATCCGAGATTGTGTTTTCCGATCATGGCGGCAGGCGGGTCGCTGATGGGCGTCGGCGCCAGCGTGCGCCACATTCGCATTGCCCAGATCGACCTCAAAGTTGTGCTGGGTCTGGCGCTCGGCGGGATACCTACTGCGATGGTCGCCGTTCTCGTGGTGAAGGAGATGCCGCTCGAGATGCTTCGTTGGCTGGTAATTGTCGTCGTGCTCTATGCCGCGGCGGTCATGCTGCGCGCCGCCTTCCTCGGCCGACGCGAGCAGGACGCCGAGGCGGCGACGGCGGCGGTGGCAACGCCATGACCGGTGCCTCCAATCGTGATTTCGAGCGCTATGACCAGGTGCGCAAAACGCACACCTATCGGCTCGCCGAGGAGGATGGCGACGAATTCGACGAGGATTATGAAATTGCGACGCTCGATTTCGCACCCTATCTGCATGGCAATTCAGCGGAGAAGGCGCACTTCGCCGAGCAACTCAGCGAAGCGCTACGCGATATCGGCTTTGCGGTGCTGACCGGGCACGGAGTCGATCCGGCGCTCTATGACGATATTCATGATTGCGTAGTCGACCTGTTCACTTCCACATCGCAGGCTGAGAAGATGCGCTTCCGCGCCAGGCGACACGGCTCGGTCAGCCAGGGCTATTTCCCGCTCGAGGAAACCAGCGACATCCACCCCGACCTCGTCGAAGGGTGGGTCTGGTGTCGGCGCGCCTTCGACATTCCCCAGCCGCGAACGGGACCCTTCCGGGCCAAGGATTTCTGGCCGCGCGCCGAATATGAACGGCAATGCAGGCGCCTTGTCGAAGCGCACGAGCCGCTTATCAAGCCGATCGCGCAGGCCATCTTCCAAGGGCTCGGCTGCGATCCGGATATCTATGACGACAGACTAACCCAAACCAATTTCGGGCTCCGCCTCAACTATTATCCGCCGATGAACGAGGAGCAGGACCGCTCGGGAGCAGGACGGCTGCTCGGCCACGAGGATGTAGACCTGTTCACGATCCTGCCTGCCTCGCGCCGCGACGGGCTGCAGGTCTGGAACCATCACAACCAGAAATGGCTGCGACTGAAGGCGCCGCCGGGCTCGATCATCATCAATACCGGCGATTACATGCAGCGGATTTCCAACGACCGGCTGCCTTCGACCACTCACCGGGTCGGCAAGCCCACGGATGGATCGCACCGATCGAGCGCGCGGACTTCCTTCCCGATGGCCGTCTATGTTTGGGAGGACGAGACCCTCGAAGTGCTGCCCGGCCTTGGCGAGCCACATTACGAACCGATCAAGGCGATCGCGTTCCACACCCGCAGCACGAGCAAATTCTACGGCGACGATTATGCCGTTGAGGCGGATTGAATGACCAGATGACCAAACGATAGGATTCAATCTAGTCAATTTCCGACGAGGTCGATTGGTGCCGATCCGAGCCGAGCTGATGGTAGACCCAACCAATCACAATTCCGAAAACCGCATGCGAAAGGAGCGTAATTGCGTTGCGCGCCATCGCAAACCAGGGAAAGAGCCCGGTAAACAGATAGAAATCAATTGCATAAACGCCGAGGCCAAATACGAGGCCCAGGCCGAGCATTATTGGCAAAGTCCGAGAGAACATGCCGACGAGAAGTCCGAAGATGGCCGCGAGCGCGACCGATAGGAAAAAATGCACGGCCATCGCGACCATCACTATGGTCATGTCGAACGTCGCGGGTGGCGGCAAAACTCCTTTCCCCATCACCATTGCTGCCATCATGCGCGGTGGACCCCAAGGGCTGCCGCCGCCGATCGTGGCGACTAGCGTCATCTCGAGCACCAGAAAGACGAGCCCGGCTATCAGTCCCGCCCAAATGGCTGCCCTCCACTCAATTTTGATGCCCGTCATGATATTCTCCCAATTCTTAGCTTTCGATCGCTATAAACCTCGTTCCAATGCTAAGTTCGCTTGGGATCGCAGATCGGTTACAGAACAGCTGGTGAAAGCACCGGCACGCCTCCTAAGGCTCTTGAATCCATAGCTACAGCCCATCCTGACTTCGCCGGGTAGCGAAGGCCACTTTGTCAAGGTATCTTGAACATTCTGTCGAGCGAGATGGTGCCGCCGCCCCGCGCGATCAGCGGCACGAGCAGAGCTCCCCAAGTGAGGTGCACCGGCCAAGCCCCCGGATACACGAAAATCTGAATTACGAGCGTCATTAAAAGCAACGCGAGCGCGGAGAACCGCGTGAAAAGCCCGAGTACGAGCAGGATCGGAAATACATGCTCGGCCATCGTTGTAATATTTGCGGCGATATCGGGTGGGAGCAGCGGAACGCTATATTCATGCTCGAAAAGGAATAAGGTGCTGTCGGACAGGGTGAACCACCCCTCGACCTTGGTGCGGCCCGACAGGAAGAAGACAGCGGCTATGCTCGTTCGCTGCAGAAGCGGGATCAGCCAATCGGGCACAGCCCATTCAGCTATCCACGCCAGCAATCCGAATGGTGACATCGAAAGCTTTTTCTGCTCCGTGGCGACGTCGATTGCCATCGGTCGTTCTCCCTATCTTGTAAAAATCAGATTGACCCGCGATCTTCGAACAGCATCTCGATCACGGCGGCGATTTCGTCGTCGGGGGCATGGGTGGTCGCGCGCTTTGCGGCTTCCTCGACGCCGTGGCCGGCTTTTATTCCGCGCAGAAAATAATATCCGCCGCGCTCGATGCGTCGAACTGCGATGCGGCCCGAGTTGCGGGTCACGAGGACGCCTTCCTCGATCCATTCCGGCGCCAGATGTTCGAATCCGCCAGGTTCGCAGTGCGCTTCCCAGATTGTTAATGCCGGGGTGCCGAGCCAGGCGAAACGAACCGAGGAAAGCAGCGGCGACCCTTTCTCCGGTCCATCACAGGCAAGATGCGCTTCGGTAATCAGGCGCTCAATCCGCGCTATGTCGGCCAAATAAGGAAGATCCTCAATGACCGGATGCGAATCCAGAAATTGCGCAAAACGGTCACCAATTTCGGCGAGAACCGGAGATGGCGTCGCCTTGCCGTCGAAATATCCGAAGGCGAGCGCGAGAAATGCTTCGTCGCCGATCAGCTCGGCGACCACGGGGAAGTTGGCCTTGAGCGCGTCGTTCAGCGCCTTGCGCCACGTGTTGCGGTAAACCGCGAAGGCCGGATTGTAAGCCAGGCGCAGGGCAGATGGCTCCCCGAGCAGTGCTTGAGCGAACCGATCCTGAAATTCGGCAAGGCATGGATCCGTCGCGCTAGACAAGCGATGGCTCCCGCTTGGTGTCGAGAAGGATGGTCGCCTTTTCCCGCTCCACCATCAGCTCGGCGAAGGACGGCACATTGCCGTCGCGCTCGATAAGCGTGGGGCGGGGCCCGATCTGGCCGATCAAGTATCGATAAAGTTCCCATACCGGTTCGGCCACCGGTGCGTCATGGCTGTCGATGAGAAGAGCGGGACCCAGGTCGGGGTCTTCGCTATGCCCGGCCAGATGAATTTCAGAGATCGCGTCAGCTGGTAACGCGTCAAGATAGCCGACCGCATCGAAGCCGAGATTGTTCGCACTCACATAGACGTTGTTGACGTCGACGAGCAGTGAGCAGCCAGTCCGGCGCGTCAGCTCGGCGAGGAATTCGGTTTCCGGAATTTCATTGTCCTCTAGCTCCAGATAGAGCGAGGGATTCTCGACCGCGATCGAGCGGCCGAGCGCTTCCTGTGTGATTTCGACATTACGTCCTATCCGATCGAGAGCTTCGCGCGTACGCGGAAATGGCAACAGATCGGGAAAACAGATATTGCCGATACGCGACCAGGCGAGATGCTCTGAGACGAGGAACGGTTCGAAACGGTCGGCAAGATTCAACAATCGAAGCAGGTGGTCGTGGTCGGGCCTCGCATCGCTGGCGAGGGATAGACCGACGCCGTGAAGGGATAGAGACGCCTTTTTCCGCAGAACGTCGAGCATGGCCAATCGTGGCCCGCCCTTCACCATATAGTTCTCGGCATGGACCTCGAACCATGCGTCATCCGCCGGAGAGGCTATCGCCTCTTCGAAATGCTGAGGCTTGAAGCCTACTCCGGCGGCAACGGTCATCTAGCGGCTCGTTATCGGACGGAGCGAACCGCGACCGCGGGGGGTTTCGATACGCGTGCAGGTGCCAGTCCGCACGAGCTTCCAGGCATTGCCTTGATAATCGCGCGTCGAAGTGCCGGCGCAGGTTGTACCCGGGCCCGCCGCGCAATCATTCTGTCCGGTGAGCGCCACGCCGTAACAGCGTTCCATTTCTTGATCCTGTTGCTGGCCGCGCTGGGTGCTTTGCGCGTTGGCGGCGGTGGCGCCGGTAGCGAACGCAGCGAGGGCGAGTGTAATCGTGCCTGAAGCAAGGGGTTTCATAAGGTCCTCCGTCGAACTTTCGCTGGACTATCCGGCGAATGCAGGCACTATTTCGGAGAAAAGCGGCGAACGGTTACGCGCCGGTCGGGAAAAAGCGCCGACGAATATCGGGACGGCCGGTGTAACCGGATGCAGTCAAATGCCGAACTTGCCAGCACGGAACATCGTGTGACGGACCTGGAATCGGATCTGCGCAGGCTCATGATCGCCGGCCTTGCCGGCGACAGGAACGCCTACCGAAAGTTGCTTGCGGCGGCGGCTGACAGGCTGCGCCAATATTACTGGCGCAGATTGGGCCGCGAAGCCGTAGAAGCGGAGGACCTCGTGCAGGAAACCTTGATGGCCATTCATTCCAAGCGCGAGAGCTATGATCGATCCATGCCATTCACTGCCTGGCTGCACGCGATCGCACGGTACAAGCTCGTCGATCACTATCGACGTATGAAGATCAAATATTCCGCAGCGATCAACGATGTGGACGAAATGATCGGCGCCGACTGGCTGGGCGACAGTCTGGCGGCGCTGGATGTCGAAGAATTGCTCTGCGAGCTTTCCGACAAGCATCGAGCCGCGATCAGCCTGACAAAGATCGAAGGATACTCCGTGGCAGAGGCGGCACAAATCAGCGGGCAATCGGAATCGGCCATAAAGGTCGGTGTCCATCGAGGTATGAAAAGGCTCGCCGAGATCGTCGAAGGATACAAGCGCAATGAAGACAGATGACCTGATCTCCGATCTGGCGCTTAGCGCAAGGCCGACCCGGCCCCATGCTGCGGCATTTCGGCTGATCGGCGGTCTTGCACTCGGTGCTATCGTTTCGATGGCATTGCTGATCGGGATGTTCGGAGCGCCGCTGCGCGACATTCCGGTTACCGGCGTTCCCGCCTTCGCGATGAAATTGGCCTTTGCGGCAGCCATGGCCGGAATCGGCGGGTTGCTTGCCTACATATCGGGACAACCGGGAAGATCCTTGAGACTGCGCGTATTCTGGTTGCTGGTCCCTCCGGCCGTCATTGCGGTCGGCGCTGCATTGGAGCTCGGCGACGCCTCTGCTGCATCGCAGGCGAACCTTTGGTTCGGCGCCACCTGGCATACTTGCCTGCTGACTGTTTCGCTGGTGGCCGTGCCCATATTCCTCGGCATCGTCTGGGGTTTCGAGCGGCTGGCACCGACACACCTGCAGGAGACCGGTTGCCTTGCGGGAGTTACCGCAGGGGCCACGTCGGCGACATTATACGCACTTTATTGTCCTGAGACGACGGCGACGTTCCTGCTCAGTTGGTATACGCTGGCGATTGCCGTTGCCGGTATCGCCGGAGCTCTTGTCGGACCGCGCCTCTTGCGGTGGTGAGCAGCGATTTGCACCATTGCCAAAGCTCTGTCCCGTTAGAGCGCATTCGTCTGGTTCTTGCCGGCGGCGGCCATTCGCATCTCGCGGTCCTTGAGGACTGGAGCCGTGGCGCCCCTCCCGGTACCGAGAGAATTCTCATTACGCCGCACCGCCACTTCGCCTATTCAGGCATGCTGCCGGGATGGGTGGAAGGTCTCTATTCCCGCCAGGAACTGCTGATCGATCTCGCGCCGCTGGCCGAGGCTGCCGGAGCACAGCTCGTGCTGGATGAAGTGGTTGAGCTCAACGCGCAGGACAATCGGCTGTTGCTCGCTTCCGGGTCTCAGCTCGAATTTGACACTCTTTCATTGGCAACCGGCGGGTCAGTCGATTATTCGATGTTTTCGGCATTGGGCGACCGGCTGACACCGATCCGTCCGATTGGTCAGTTCATGAAAAGCTGGGAAGAAATCCGTCCGAGACTGGCGGAGGGATCAGGGGCGAGCGTAGTCGTCGTGGGCGGAGGGGCCGCCGGAGTAGAGCTCGCCCTTGCCATATCAGCGAGTTCGCAGAACGATATCGATATTTCGCTTGTTGTCGGAACTGCCGGCCTGTTGGACACACATCATCCTGCTGTGCGGAAGCGAGTCCGCACAACCTTCGCTGATCGTGGAATTCCGATATTCGAGGCCGATGCTGTCGGCGAGATTGGAGGTTTGTGCCTGTCCGATGGTCGTCACCTTCCGGCCGAACTTGTAATTGCCGCAACAGGCAGCGTACCGCCGACGTGGCTGGACGAGAGCGGGCTACGGCTGGGTCCGACCGGAGGTGTCGCAATCGGACCGGAGATGCGTAGCCTTTCGCATTCTCGCATATTTGCGGCTGGTGACGTGTCCGAAC
>JAIVHR010000106.1 GCA_020200935.1 Sphingomonadales bacterium | reverse complement strand
CGGTGCGCACCGCCTGGCGAATGCATTCGCCATTGACCACCGGCAGCATCCCCGGCATCGCCGCATCGACGAGCGCGACGTTGCAATTGGGCTCGGAGCCGAATTCGGTCGAGGCGCCCGAAAACAGCTTGGCCTTCGAGGTGATCTGCGCATGCACCTCGAGCCCGATCACGACCTCCCACTCGCCCGTGGCGCCCTGGATGCGATAGTCGGTCATCGATTACGGCCCGTCGTGCATGCTCCGTCATGCTGAACTTGTTTCAGCATCCATAAGCTCGAACGCTGCATTTTATGCTGAGACGGCAAAGCATATGGACCCTGAAACGAGTTCAGGGTGACGGCAGGAGCCGGGGAGAGGTCGCGCATCATAATCACCACCATTTCTCCGCCCGATCGCTGAACCTCGCCCGTTCCTCCAGCGCCAGCCCCGCATTCATCACGCCCTGTTCGTCGAGCGCCTTGCCGATGATCTGGACGCCCAAGGGCAGGCCTTGCTCGTCGAGTCCTCCGGGCACCGCGATCGCCGGGAGCCCCGCGAGCGAGCTCGGGACGGTGAAGACGTCGTTGAGATACATCGCGATCGGATCGTCGGCGAGTTCGCCGAGCCCAAAGGCGGCGGAGGGCGCGGTCGGGGTCAGCAGGTAATCACATTTCTCCCAGGTCCGGTCGAAATCGCGCGCGATCAAGGTCCGCACCTTCTGCGCCTGGTTGTAATAGGCGTCGTAAAAGCCCGCCGAGAGCACATAGGTGCCGATCATGATCCGGCGCTTGACCTCGTCGCCGAAGCCCGCCGCGCGGGTCGCCGCATACATTTCCTGCAAATTCGCGCCCTCGGGGAGCTCGCGCAGCCCGTAGCGCACGCCGTCATAGCGGGCGAGATTGGCCGAGGCCTCGGCCGGGGCGATGATGTAATAAGCGGGCAGCGCGTATTTGGTATGCGGCAGCGACACCTCGACGATCTCGGCGCCGGCATCCTTCGCCCAGCCGGCGGCTTGCTGCCAGAGCGCGTCGATCTCGCCGGGCATGTCGTCGACCCGATATTCCCTCGGCACGCCGATCGTCTTGCCGGCGAGGTCGCTCGAAAGACTGGCCTCCCATCGCGGCACCGGCACGTCGAGCGACGTCGAATCCTTCGGATCGAAGCCCGCCATCGCCTCGAGCATCACCGCGCAGTCTTTTACGCTGCGCGCCATCGGCCCGGCCTGGTCGAGCGAGGAGGCGAAGGCGACCATGCCCCAGCGCGAGCAGCGGCCATAGGTCGGCTTCATGCCGACGATGCCGGTGAAGGCGGCGGGCTGGCGGATCGAGCCGCCGGTGTCGGTGCCCGTCGCGCCGGGCACGATATGCGCGGCGACCGCCGCCGAGGTGCCGCCCGAAGAGCCGCCCGGTGACAGCGGCGCCCAATTCTTTCGGTCTGGGCCGCCATCCTTGCGCCGCCAGGGCGAGGTCACCGGGCCGAAATAGCTGGTCTCGTTCGACGATCCCATCGCGAACTGGTCCATATTGAGCTTGCCGAGCATGCCCGCGCCGGCCGCGAACAGATTGGCCGTCACGGTCGACTCATAGGTCGGCACGAAGCCTTCGAGGATATGGCTCCCCGCGGTCGACTGGACCCCCCTGGTGCAGAACAGATCCTTGATGCCGATCGGCACGCCCGAAAGCGGCTTGGCCTCCCCCGCCGCGATCGCGCGATCGGCCTCCTCGGCCGCCTCGAGCGCCTTGTCGGGCGTGGTGACGATGAAGGCGTTGAGATCTGCCGCATCGGCGACCGCCCCGTTGAACGCCTCGGCCACCTCGCGCGCCGAAAAATCCTTCGCCCGCAGCCCGTCGCGCAAGTCGGCGACGCCGAGATCGGTGACGAGGGTCATGACCGTGCTCCCGCGCAGGCAGGAGCCCAGGGCAGCACGCGCAATCGCCTGCCGCTCTGGATCCCCGCCTGCGCGGGGATGATCGAATGAAAATCTGCGATCTTCATTCGATCACCTTCGGCACGGCGAAGAAGCCGTGCTCGGCATTGGGCGCATTCGCCAGCACCTCGTCGCGCCGGTCGCCGTCGGTGACGATATCCTCGCGCATCCGCGTCTTGTTGGCGATCACCATGGCGAGCGGCTCGACCTCGCTGGTGTCGACCTCGCCGAGTTGCTCGACCCAGCCGAGGATCCCGTTCAGATCGGGCTTCAGCCGCTCGGCCTCCTGCTCGCTCATCGCGATCCGCGCGAGATGCGCGATCTTGAGGACCTCTTCGGTGTTCACGGACATGGCGGCGCGGCTAGCACCGGGGTGGCGCTGCTTCAAGCGCGATACTGGACTTCGCGGGGATTTCGCCTATGTCGCGGCGCGCCACAGGTCATCGCCGGAGCGCCCATGCCCGCCCGCATCTTTCTCTACGTCATCGCCGTCATCATCGTCCTGCTGGTCGTCGCCGGGATCCTCTGGTCGCTGTTCCAGGACGAGCTGATGGAGATGGCGCTGGTGCCCGACCAGCCGGTCGAGATTCTCGATGCGGTGCAGGAATCGGCCTATGCCGATCCGCGCATGTGGCTCGCCCGGCCCGACAAGCCCGAAGACCCCACCGACTGGCTGCCCGCGCCCGTTCGAGAGCAAGCGTTGGC
>JAIVHR010000166.1 GCA_020200935.1 Sphingomonadales bacterium | reverse complement strand
TCTCCTCGATCCACTTTTCGTCGACCACCCCCTCGGTGCAGAGCCGTTCGCCGTAGATCTTCGAGACCTTCGGATGGTCCTTGATCGCCCGGTACATGACCGGCTGGGTGAAGCTCGGCTCGTCGCCTTCATTGTGGCCGAAGCGCCGATAGCACCACATGTCGATGACGACGTCGCGGCGGAAGGTCTGGCGGAATTCGACCGCGAGCTTGCAGGCGAAGGTAACCGCCTCGGGATCGTCGCCATTGACGTGGAGGATCGGCGCCTGGACCATCTTGGCGATGTCCGACGGATAGGGCGAGGAGCGCGCGAACTGCGGGCTCGTCGTGAAGCCGATCTGATTGTTGATGACGAAATGGATGCAGCCGCCGGTATTGTAGCCGGGGATGCCCGAAAAGCCGAAACATTCGGCGACGATGCCCTGGGCGGCAAAGGCCGCGTCGCCATGCAGCAGCACCGGCAGCACTTCCTTATGCTCGGTCAGATCCTCGCGCATCAGCTGCGTCGCGCGCGTCTTGCCGAGCACCACCGGATCGACCGCCTCGAGATGCGAGGGGTTCGGGACCAGCGACATATGGACGCTGATTCCGTCGAATTCGCGGTCGGTCGAGGTGCCGAGGTGATATTTGACGTCGCCCGAGCCGCCGACATGCTCGGGATTCGAGGCGCCGCCGGCGAATTCATGGAAGATTGCGCGGAACGGCTTGCCCATCACATTCGCGAGCACGTTCAGCCGGCCGCGATGCGCCATGCCGATGACGATCTCGCGCACGCCGTCGGCGCCGCCATATTTGATCACCGCCTCGAGCGCCGGGACCATCGATTCACCGCCATCGAGCCCGAAACGCTTGGTGCCGACATATTTCTTGCCGAGATAGTTTTCCCATTGCTCGGACTGGATGACCTTGGCGAGGATCGCCTTCTTGCCCCGCTTGGTGAACTGGATCGAGCTTTCCTCGCCCTCCATCCGCTCCTGCAGGAATCGCCGCTCCTCGAGGTCGTTGATATGCATATATTCGAGGCCGACGGGTCCGCAGTAATTCTCCCGCAGGATCGCGACGAGCTCGTTGACGGTCGCGGTTTCCAGCCCGAGCGCTCCGCCGAGATAGACCGGCGTGTCGAGCTCGCCCTCGCCGAAGCCGTGGAAATCGGGCGTCAGATCGGCGGGCAGCTCGCGCTTGTGGAGCTTCAGCGGATCGAGATCGGCGGCGAGATGACCGCGTACGCGATAGGTGCGGATCAGCATCATCGCGCGGATCGAGTTGCCCGCCGCGCGCTCGATCTCGTCGGTCGAAAGCGACTTCGAATAGGCCGGCGCCGACGGAGCCGATTCGGCGCCCGCGAGCGTCATCTGCGTCGGATCCAGTCCCGCGGTCAGCGCATCGGTATCGGCGAGCGGCCAGTTCGGCCGCTGCCAGCTCGGTCCGCTCGCCGTTTCCTCGAGGCCTTCGAAAAATTCGCGCCAGCTCGCCTCGACGCTTTCCGGATTCGCCTTGAAGCGCCGGTACAGCCCTTCGACGAAAGACGGACTGACCCCCTCGATCTCCGAGAAGTCGAAACCTTCAAGGCCCATTATATGCCGTCCTTAGCCCGCGAATGCGCCCGATCTGGCCCCGGGCGCGGAATTGATCAACCCTTGAGCAAATCCGCGAGCGTGGTGCCTAGTTCCGCCGGGCTCGGAGAAACCGCGATGCCGGCGGCCTCCATCGCCGCGATCTTGTCCTCGGCGCCGCCCTTGCCGCCCGAGACGATCGCGCCGGCATGGCCCATGCGGCGGCCCGGCGGCGCGGTGCGCCCGGCGATGAAGCCGACCACCGGCTTGGAGCGCCCGGCCTTCGCCTCGTCGGCGAGGAACTGCGCGGCCTCTTCCTCCGCGCTGCCGCCGATCTCGCCGATCATGACGATCGATTCGGTCTCCTCGTCGCCGAGGAACATCTCGAGCACATCGATGAAGCTGGTGCCGTTGACCGGATCACCGCCGATGCCGACCGCGGTCGACTGGCCGAGCCCGACCTGCGTCGTCTGGTGGACCGCCTCGTAGGTCAAGGTGCCCGATCGGGAGACCACGCCGACCGAACCCTTCTTGAAGATCTTTCCCGGCATGATGCCGATCTTGCATTCGTCGGGGGTGAGAACGCCCGGACAATTCGGCCCGATCAGCCGCGAAGCGGAGGTTTCGAGTTTCGCCTTGACCTTGACCATGTCGAGCACCGGAATGCCCTCGGTTATTGCAACGATCAGAGGTACTTGTGCGTCGATCGCCTCGATGATCGAAGCCGCGGCAAACTGCGGCGGGACATAGACGACGCTGGCATTCGCACCCGTCTCTTTCATCGCCTCGGCGACGGTATCGTAGACCGGCAGCCCGAGATGCTCCTGCCCGCCTTTCCCCGGCGTCACCCCGGCGACCATCCGGGTGCCGTATTCCATCCCCTGCCGCGTATGGAAGGTGCCGGTATCGCCGGTCATCCCCTGGGTGATGACCTTGGTGTTTTTATCGACGAGAATGGACATATTACTAGGTTCTCCGAGTCCTCAGGTTTTCTTTCGCTTGTTTCGCAGATAATAGCCCGCCACACCGGCTATTGCAGAGGTCACCCCGACCAAAATCATCCAAAATGTCGAAATGAACAGATTGCCTAGCATGTTGCGGCCCGGGCTTTGGAAACCTCCAACAAATGCAACCGCCGCGAGTAGCAAGAGCATTGACAGAAAGAATGGTCGTCCCTTCCCCAGAAAGCTGAGCGAAACTGAAATAAAAGAAAGCGCCACGATTCCGGCCAACACACCCCAAGCCGCAATTCCTCCCATCAGGCTAAACTGCTATCCAACCCCTTGCACGCCTCGATCAGCTCCTTGACCGCATCGACCGAGACCTGGAAGCCCGCCTTCGCCTCGTCGTCGAGCGCGATCTCGACGATGCGGTCGACGCCGTTCGCACCGATCACTACCGGCACACCGACGTAAAGATCGTCGACGCCATACTGGCCGGTCAGGTGCGCGGCGGCGGGGAGAACGCGTTTCTTGTCCTTGAGATAGCTCTCGGCCATCATGATCGCGGCTGTCGCCGGGGCGTAAAAGGCGCTGCCGTTGCCGAGCAGTCCGACGATCTCGCCGCCGCCCTTGCGCGTACGATCGATGATCGCGTCGATCTTCTCCTGGCTCGACCAGCCCATCTCGATGAGGTCGGGGACCGGGATGCCGGCGACGGTCGAATATTGCGCGACCGGCACCATAGTGTCGCCATGGCCGCCGAGCACGAAGGCGGTGACGTCCTCTACCGAAACGTCGAATTCCTCGGCAAGGAAATGGCGGAAGCGCGCGCTGTCCAGAACCCCCGCCATGCCGACGACCTTTTCGTGCGGTAGGCCGGAAAATTCGCGCAGAGCCCAGACCATTGCGTCGAGCGGGTTGGTGATGCAGATGACGAAGGCGTCGGGGGCGTGGTTCTTGATGCCCTCGCCGACCGCCTTCATGACTTTCAAATTGATGCCGAGCAGATCGTCGCGGCTCATCCCCGGCTTGCGCGGCACGCCGGCGGTGACGATGCAGACGTCGGCGCCGGCGATATCGGCGTAATCCTGCGTGCCCTTGAGCGCGGCGTCATAGCCTTCGACCGGGCCGGCCTGGGCCAGATCGAGCGCCTTGCCCTGCGGCATGCCTTCGGCGATGTCGAACAGCACGACATCTCCCAGCTCCTTCATCGCGGCGAGATGGGCGAGGGTGCCGCCGATCATGCCGGCGCCGATCAGCGCGATCTTCTTGCGGGCCATGGCTTCCTTCCTGCAGGTGACGGGCGCATGCCCATGAGACGGGGCGGACTTAGACCCTCGCCCCCGAATCGGCAACCGGGTGCGGCGCCTGTGCAAGGCCTAAAGCGAAAAATTCGGATGCGTCGGAGGCGGTCGGACCGGCCGCCCTCAGTGCCCCGTCCAGCGGATCGCGACCGAGGGCGGCGCCAGCGGTCGAAGCCGGGCAAGCGCCGCTTCCTTTTCGGCCAGGCTCATCTGCTCGAACAGGGCGATGAAGGCATCGACGCGCGGCCTTGATACCGCCTCATGCTGCCGCCTCGGCAGCTGGCCGACGGCCTCTGCCACGCTCTCGGCCCCGCCGAGCAACAGATAGGCGACCTTTTCCTGTTCGGCGGGATCGAGCCGGGCGAGCGCCTCGAGCTCGGCGAGGCCGATCGACAGTTCCTCCAGCATCGCCATCACCCGCGCCCGTATCAGGCGATGAATATCGAGCAGCCGCCCGACCTCGTCGGTCGAAACTGCGAACAGGGTCGCGATCCGGGCCAGTCTCTCCTCATGGGTCGGGGGCTCCGCATCGGTTCTGACGATCCCGAGCAGCGCATGGATGTCCGCGGCGAGGGCCGGCGTGGCGATCGAACGCCCGCCGCTCTCGCCGTGATCGGCGAGCAGCATGGCAATCCGGCGCTCGGCGATGGCGGGGTCGAGGATCAACGCCTCGATCGGCGACAAGCCTCTATATTGACGCGCGGCATCGAGCCGGTGGGCGCCTATCACCAGCTGAAAATTCTCGCCTGCCGGTATCACCTCGATCGGTGTCGCTTGCCCGTCGGACAACATGCGGTGGCCGAGATCGCGCGCCCAGACTTCGTCGACAGGCCGCAAGCGCGGGCCGTCCTCGATCTTGTCGACCGGGATGTGGCTAACATTCCAGGCCCGCCTGAAGCGCCCGGAAAGCGGCCCGTCGCCCCCCTTTCTGGTCATTCTGGGCCGATTCGGGGGTGCACATGACCGCTTTCGGCGCTATCGTCCCGTTTTCGGGATTGGAGTTGTTCGGGGAATTGTTCTTGCATATCGAGGCCAAGTTCGTCGGCGATCGTCTCCGCCACCCGCCAGCTGCGCCGGCCGCGCAGCACGTCGCGAACCGATTCGAAGGGAAGTCCGCGCGCGCGTTCGAACGCCAGCACACTGCCAAAGCGCTTCTTGAGTTCGGCCTTTATATCGACAGGATGGAGCGCCATGGCTGACCTTCGATTCGAAAAGTCCCGATATCGGTCCAATACGGACCGAAAACGGGCCGGTCAAGCACCTTTGAATAAAGGCGAAGTTGCCGGTCGTATCGCTGCGCGCGCCGCCGAGCTGAAGCTCAAACAATCGGACATCGCGGCCAGGCTCGGCATTCCGAAAACCACCATGAGCAGGATTTGGAAGGGTGAGAATTTGCCCGATTCGGCCATTCTCTTTCCACTCTCCGATCTGCTAGGGCGTTCTCCGCGCTGGCTGCTTTACGGCGGCGAGGAATTCTCGCCCGAACTGCCCAATGAGGAATGGCTCAGCCTTCCGGTATACAATTTCGCCCGGATTTCGCGCGACGGCAAGGGTGAGCCGTCAGGCGAGATGCCGCTCCGCCGCGACTGGCTCGAACGCAAGCTGAGCAACGCGGGCAATCTCTGGCTGACCGAGATGCCCAACGATCTCCTCGACGACGTTGCGGGCGAGGGCGAGACGATCATCTGCAGCGACGTGGCGACCGATGCGAGCGAGCTCGCCGATGGCCGGGTTTATGTATTGCTACTCGATGGCCAGCCGGTGATCCGCAGGGTCAGTTTCGAACCCGACTCGATCCTCCTCTCGACCTCGAGCACCCGGCTACCACCGATTCGCATGCCGCGTGCGAACAATGGCGGTTCGATCCACCCGGTCGCCCGGGTGCGCGGCGCACTGCTGCTGATCCCGCTCTAGCCGGCCAGATCGCGGATCAGATCGGTCCAGTGATCGATATTGTCGTAGAAGCTTTCGACCGGCAGCCGTTCGTCCCGCCCGTGCGCTCGCTCGTCGGCGGGGATGCGATACCAGGCTCCGTTGACGCCATAAGTCGGGATGCCTGCGGCGCGGAAATAGAGACCATCGGTCGCGCCGGTGCTCATGTCGGGGACGATCGCCGCGCCAGGATGGCGCGCGCGGACGGCCGTCGTGAAGGCGTTCATCACGTCGTCACGCAAGGGCGACGCCTCAGTCGGCCGCGCCTCCTCGATCGGCTCGACGGTTACCCCGTTTGGTTCGGCGATTTGCTGTAAGGTCGCGAAGACGCTCGCCGGATCGACTCCGGGGAAGATCCGGCAATTGACCGTCGCGCGCGCCATCTGCGGCAGGGCGTTCTCGGCATGGCCGCCCTCGAGCATCGTCGCGACGCAGCGCGTACGCGTCATCCCGACCTCGGTTTCGGAGGCTTCGACGATATCCGCCGCCTCGCCGTCGCTCTCGTCGGCGAGCCAGCGTTCGATCGCCGCGCGCAATGCGGGCTCGGCACTTTGCGTCCGGGCGCGGAAATAGGCGCGCGTCGTATCGTTGAGCATCGGCTCGAATCGATGGTCCTCGAGCCGGTCGAGCGCATGGACGAGATCGTAGATCGCATTGTCGGGGCGCGGCCGCGAGCTGTGGCCGCCCGGGTTGGTCGCGGTGAAAGTAAACGACTGATAGATTTTTTCGGCGGTCTGGATTCCGAAGCCGAACAATGACCCGTCGGCGAGATAGGCGCCGCCACCGGCATCGGCATTGAGCGCCATTTCGATTTCGGCAAGGTCGATCCATTCGCCCGCCGCCCGCTCGGCAGCCAACTGCGCCGTCTCCTCGTCGCCGGTGAACAAGACGTATATGTCGCGCGTCGGCTCGAAGCCGTCCTCGGCCAGGCGGAGCAGCGCCGTGGTAAGCGCGACGACGCCCTGCTTGTCGTCGGCCGTGCCGCGGCCGTAAAAATAGCCTTCCTCCTCGATCAGCTCGAAAGGGTCGCGCGACCAGTCCTCGCGGTGCGCCTCGACCACGTCCATATGCGCGAGCAGCACGATTCCCTTCTCGCCCGAAAGGATGGCGGCCGGCCAATGGATGACCATCGACTGTTCGCCGTCATGGTCAAAGCTGCGAATATCGGTGATCCCCGCATCCCGGAATTGCCTGCTCAGATATTCGACCAACCGCGCCGTCTCGCCGCGCCCGGCAACCGTCGGCATCTCGATCGCGGTCTCGTAGATCTCGCGCCCCTTGGCATGCCACGGATCGTCGGGGACCTCGGCCGGAGCAGCGGCGAAGGGAAGGAAGGCGGCGGACAAGAATAGGGCGGCGCGCATGTGAAGGTCTCCTGTTGCTGGGCACGGGTTCTTCGCGCCCTTTACGCGAAGGTCAAGCGCCGGTCTCGACCTCTTCCTCGACGCCATGTCCGAGCGCCAGATAGTCAGCCGACTGCATCTCTATCAACCGCGAGACGGTGCGTTCGAATTCGAAGGCGCCGTCGCCCTCCGAGTAGAGTTCCGGCGGCTCGGCATCGGCGGCGGCGAGCAGCTTGACCTTGTGCTCGTAAAGCGCGTCGATCAGCGTCGTGAAACGGCTCGCCTCGTTGCGCTGGTCGGGCCCCATCACCGGGATGCCGACGATGATCACCGTATGATAGCGCCGGGCGATGGCAAGATAATCGGCTGCGCCGCGCGCTTCGCCGCAGAGCCGCTTGAAGGAGAAGACGGCGACGCCCTTGAGGCTCTTGGGCACGTGCAAGCTGCGCCCGCCGGGCACCGGTATATCCTCGCTCGGGACATGGGCGCGGTCCTCGGGCGGATAATCGGTGAGGCGGAAAAAGGCCTCGCTCAGCGCCGCGGTCGCCGCCTCGCCGTTGGGGACGTACCAGGTCGGCATGCCGCCGAGGCGATCGAGCCGATAATCGGTCGGGCCGTTCAGTTCGACTACGTGGAGCCGCTCCTCGATCAGACCGATGAAGGGGAGGAACAGCTCGCGGTTGAGCCCCTCCCTATAGAGATCGACCGGTGGGCGGTTCGAGGTCGTCACCACGGTCATCCCGCGCTCGAGCAAAGCGGTGAACAGCCGCGAGAGGATCGCCGCATCGGCGGTGTTGTTGACCACCATCTCGTCGAGCGCGAGGAGCCGCGCACCCTCGCGGACATCCTCGGCGACCGGCTGGATCGGGTCGCCCCGTTCCTTCGCCCGTTCGACGCGCAGCCGATCGTGAATGTCGAGCATGAATTCGTGGAAATGGACGCGCCGCTTGGTTTCGATATCGACCGCGGCGAAGAACAGATCCATCAGCATCGATTTGCCGCGTCCGACCCCGCCCCAGAGATAGGCGCCGCGCACCGGATCGGGCTCGATGCCGAGCGCGCGCTTCAGCAGCGAAGCGCGCGGCGGCCGCGCTTCGAGTTCGGCGGCGATATCGGCGAGGCAATCGACCGCGCGGCGCTGATCGGGATCGGGCTGGAGCTCGCCGTCGGCGATCAGCCTTTCGTATCTGTTGAGGAGAACCCTCACCGCAGACAAAGCCGCATTAGAAGGAACCGCGTCATGCCGGACTTGATCCGGCATCCAGAGCCGCCGGCACCATCGCCTGTGGCCCTGGACCCCGGATCAAGTCCGGGGTGACGAAACATTGGAACCGGAAGATCTGACTGTCCCCGGCTTGCGGCTTATCTTGCGCAAGGTGCCGCTGAAGCTGGCGACCGGGGCGCCATCCTGCTCGATCAGCCCGCGCAGGAAGATCATGCGGCCGGTTTCCTTGAGGATGTCGACGACGGCATCGATCGGTTCGCCGGCGCGCGGCGAACCCATGAAGTGGGTCGTCGAATCGAGCGTCACCGCGCCGCCCTCGAAGCGATCGAGCAGATGGCAGGTCCAGAAGAAGCTCTGATCGACGACCGCCATCATGAAGCCGCCATGGACCGCCTCGAAACCGTTGGCGTGGCGCATCTCGGTATCGACGCGGCAGCGGACGCGATTGTCGTCCTCCCGCTTCAGGCGGACGTCGCCGAAAATATCGAGAAAGCGCCCCTTGGTGTTCATCTTCCAGATGACCCAGCCGGGATTGTCGGGATCGTCTT
Source organism: Sphingomonadales bacterium (assembly GCA_020200935.1). Lineage (GTDB taxonomy): Bacteria > Pseudomonadota > Alphaproteobacteria > Sphingomonadales > Sphingomonadaceae > Parasphingopyxis. The sequence continues at coordinate 9,360 of JAIVHR010000166.1, read as the reverse complement.
CGATCGTCGCGAAACGATGCCTGCCGATCGGCCGCGGATCCGATTCAGACACTGCGTTCGACCAGCAGCTTCTTGGTCTCGGCGATCGCCTTGGCCGGATTGAGGCCCTTGGGGCAGACATTGGCGCAATTCATGATCGTGTGGCAGCGATAGAGCCGGAATGGATCCTCGAGCTGGTCGAGCCGCTCGCCGGTATGCTCGTCGCGGCTGTCGGCGAGCCAGCGATAGGCCTGCAGCAGAACCGCCGGGCCGAGAAAGCGATCCTGGTTCCACCAGTAGCTCGGACAGCCGGTCGAGCAGCAGGCGCAGAGGATGCATTCATAGAGCCCGTCGAGCCGCTCGCGCTGTTCGGGCGTCTGCAGCCGTTCCCTTCCCGAAGGCTCGGGCGTTTCGGTTTTCAGCCAAGGCTCGATCGAGGCGTATTGCGCGTAGAAATGGGTGAAATCGGGGACGAGATCCTTGATCACCGCCATCGCCGGTAGCGGCGTGATGCGGATCTCCTTGCCCTTCAGACCCTCGATCGCGGTGGTGCAGGCGAGGCCGTTCTTGCCGTTCATGTTCATCGAGCAGGAGCCGCAGATGCCCTCGCGGCAGGAACGTGTCATAGCGGGGATTCTCACCGCTATCGGGATCGTAGCGATAAATCCTGAGCAGCGCCTTGTTGTCGGCCTCGACGCTGTGGCGGACGCCGTCCTTCCTGATCTTGCTGTTCTTCGGAAGCGTGAACTGGGCCATCGGATTTCCTGTCTGTCCGCCCGCGAGATAGCGGCTCGGGGCGGCTTGCGGAAGGGGGCAATGCTATGCCGGCCCGACCGCCCGCCTTTCGCTCCAGTCGATGCCGCGCGTTGCGTACATCACCGTGGCGAGCGCGGCGAACAGCAGCAAAGATCCGATCAGCAGCGAGAATTCCTCGAGGCTCAGCAGGATGAACAGCACGACATAGAGCGCGGTCAGCAGCCCGCAGATATAGGCGGCGCGGCGCCAGCTCTTGAGGATCGCCGCCGAATAGCTGGTGATCAGCCCGATGATCGCTCCCGCGGCGACGAGGAAGGCCCAGGCGAAACCGATGATCTCGGCAAAGGCGAGCAGCATCACGAAGAACAGCACCAGCCCCGCGGCGCCCTTCGGCAAGCGGCGTCGCATCGACCAGACCCGAAAAACCCGTCGCGCCGCCCGCGCCGCCCGACTGGAGCGCGACCGGCTCGCCGGCGAACTCGATCGTCGCCCGCTGCATGCCGCGCATGTCGCTGAGGCCGAAGCGGATCTCGGCGCGGTCGAGCGCGAGGCTGTCGCGCTCGACGCCGAGCCTTTCGAGCTCGGCGGGCAGCGCGAAAGCCGCCTCGCCTTCGGTCGCCGCGCTATAGACCACCGCTTCATAGATCGACCGCTCGCGCACTTCGGGCACCAGCACGGTCTCCAGCGCGACCTCTTCGGGCGCCAAGGTCAGCTCGCGCCAGACGGTGCGCGTGCGGGTGACCGGCCGGCCGTCCTGTTCGACGGTTTCGGTGGTTTCGGCGCGATAGGGGATGACGAGTTCGGGCCCCGACAGGATCTGCGGCCCGCCCCAACCCTCGGCGATCGAGGCGGTCGCGGTCCGCGACTGGCTTTCGCGGTCATATACCAGCAGCCAGACCGTGAAGAGCGGGATCGACAGGATCGCGGCGACGAGAATCGCCCAGGCCAACTTCATCCCGGGCGTACGTTCGACAGTTGCTTCACTCATGGCATATACTCGACTCGTCGACAGATTTGCACGTCTTATCGCAAGATGGACAGCGAAATCAAGCCGTCGATGCGATCAATCCGTTGCGGCGGTAGCTCTCGGCGAGCAATGTCTCGAGCAGGTCGGCATGGCTGAAGCCGGCCTCGGCGGCGGCCTTGGCCATCACCTTCTCCGACCACAGATTGCAGTTGAGATTGATCTCGATGAAGTTGATGTCGCCGGTCTCGAGATCGAGCCGGAATTCGATCCGGCCATAATCGAAGGGCACGAATTCCTGGGCGACCTTGCGCGCATAGGCTTCGATCTTCGGCGCCAGATCGGGATCGTCGAAGGCTTTGAGCGCGGTCTTCTCGGTATTCTGAACCAGGTCGCGCTTTTCGTAATAGGTCCACAGCCGCTGCGTATCCTCGCGCTCGTACCAGAGCATCGGCAGGGCGATCGGCGCGTCGTCGATGGTGATGAAGGCGCATTGCACGTCATAGCCGTCGAGATAGGGCTCGACGATCGCATCGTGGCCCTGACCGTGTATGTCGGCGACGGCATTCTCTACCCCCGCCCAGTCATGCGCGTCCGAAATGCCCCAGCTCGCCGAAGAGGCGTTGGGTTTGATCACCCAGCGCGTCGCGGGCGGCGCGTCCTTTTCCTCGACCGGCGCGCCGCGGCGATAGCAGAACCAGGGCGCGGTCGGCACGCCGGCATGGGTACTGACGAGCTTGGAGACCGACTTGTCGTCGCCGAGCCCGCGCAGGAAGGGCATCGCGCCGAGATAGGGGATCCGGTGCATATTGCAGAGGATCGGGATCAGCATCTCCGAATTGACGAAGCCGCCGCGATTGAGCAGCGGGAAGACGAAATCGGCCTCGGGATCGGTGAACAGCACGTCGTAGCTGTTGGCGAGCCTGAGGTTGAGGCCGAGCGATTCGAGCGTCGTGCGCACCTCGTGATGATAGATGGCGTGGTTGCCGTCCTCGGGATGCATGCCGCCGCCCCACAGCGCGTGCTTGGCCATGAAGAGCAGCCGGACGCGCTGCTTCGCCTCGTCGGGGATGGTCAACGGTTCGATATTCGGCGCTGCGCTTGACACTTGCTTGACACTACCTCGCCCCGTTTCGGGGGCCGTTGTTCGATGGAGAATGACGATGCGTTCCAGATACAAGTCCGTGGCCGTGTAGGACAGAGAAAATTGGGAGGCTGTCGGCTTTCAGCGAGTATATATCGTCATTCGAGCAAAGGCTGGAATCTTATCCCAACCGTCGGTCGCGCGATGGCAGCCTCGAGATTGGCCCAGCCTACGCTGGGGTGACGAAAGAAAACGGCTTGACTCGCATTCTTCATAAGTTTAGTTATAACTAATCTCGTGGCGCGGATTAGGGGTTCGCGAGTCAAGGACTTGCTCAATCAACATGGCAAGGAGATGGAAGATGTTGTGTCTGAACTGTATCGGCGGGCCTGCTCCGCCGACGGAGAGAAGACATGGATCGACCGCAACGCTTCGGCGTGGCCCTGTTCCACGCGCGCCGGCATCGCATCTGGTTCGGAGACAATGGCGCGATCCGGATCGTCGTCCGCACGGGCCGAGATCGCGGCAGGATCGAAATTGACAAGCCCGGAACCGACGGCGCGAAGTGCCCCGACGCCGCCGACTGAGCAGCTTCGATGAACGGTTTCGAACGTCTCGCGGCCGAACTCGAGCGATTCAGCGCAGGCGAAAAGGACGCCGAACTCGAAATATCGACGCCGGCGCGCCCCGACGGAATCTGGCTGGCGACTTTGCACGGGCCGGGCGGCTATGCGGTCGAGGCCGAGTGGAGCCGGCATCGCGGCTTCGGCCTGATTGCGGGTGAAGACCTCGGTTTCAGCGCAGCGGCGCATGAGAATCATTCCTCGTGGGAAAGTGCCTTTGCTCGCATGATCGCGCTTTGGAACGCTCGCGCGGCGACCAGCGCCGATTACCCGGTCCCGATAGCCGATCTGCGCAAATTGCGCGGACAGCTGCAAAAGGATGTCGCCTCGCATATGGGAATTACCAAGGGCGGGCTCGCGCAGATCGAATCCAGCACCGACAAGGGCAAGGTCCAGCTCGAAACGCTCGACAAACTCATTGTGGCGATGGGCGGCCGGCTGATCATCTCCGCAACCTTCCCCGACGGCACCGAGCGCAAGGTCTCGTTCCGGCGTTAGCCCCAAGCTGGGCATCTTTCCGGCGCTCGGCTAGTCCACCACCATGCGGATCACCGATTGCCACAATGTGACGGACTTCCGGAAGCTGGCGAAGCGGCGGCTGCCGCGCCCGGTCTTCGACTATATCGACGGCGGCGCCGACGACGAGGTGACGCTCGCGCGCGGCACGCGCGCCTTCGAGGATTGCGACCTCGTGCCCGACGTGCTGACGGGGATCGCCGAGCCCGACCTGTCGGTGACCGTGATGGGCAAAAGGATCGACCTCCCCTTCTTCCTCTCGCCGACCGCGATGCAGCGCCTTTTCCACTGGCGGGGCGAGCGGGCGGTCGCCAAGGCGGCCGAGAAATTCGGCATCTGGTGCGGCATCTCGACGATCGGCACGACCAGCCTCGAGACGATCGGCGACCTGATCGACACGCCCAAGCTGTTCCAGTTCTACGTCCACAAGGACCAGGGGCTCAACCGGGCTTTGCTCGAACGAGCGCGCGAGGCGGGATTCGATGCCGTCGCGCTGACCGTCGACACCGCGGCCGGGGGCAATCGCGAGCGGGATTTGCGCAGCGGTTTCACCACGCCGCTCAGGATGACGCCGCGCATGGCCTGGGAATTCGCGACGCATCCCTATTGGACGCTCGCCTATCTGACGCATGAAAAATTCGACCTGCCGAACCTCTCGGAGCACGTCGCCGAGGGATCGGACGTGGCGATGGGGGTGACCGACTATATGTCGAACATGCTCGACGACCGGATGGACTGGGCGGCGGCCGAGCGGATCCGCAGCCGCGCCCCTTTCGACCAGCTCGCCGAGATCGTCGATGCGGTCGGCCACGAGCTCGACGTGATTCTTGACGGCGGCATCCGGCGCGGCAGCCACATGCTCAAGGCGCTGAGCCTCGGCGCCAAAGCGGTGTCGGGCGGGCGGCTCTATCTCTATGCGCTGGCCGCCGCCGGCCAGCCGGGCGTCGAACGGGCGCTCGGGCTGCTCAGGGCCGAACTGGTCCGCGATATGAAGCTGATGGGAAAGGCGACCATCGCCGATCTGTCGCGCGACAACCTGCGCTGGCGTTAGCTCCGTCCTTCATGCCGGACTTGATCGGGAATTGTCTTCCTCCGAAGGGTAGACCATCCGCGTCACCCCAGCGAAGGCTGGGGTCTATCCCGCTTTCCCTCTCGCATAGCTGCCAGATGGGATAGATGGATCTTCGATCAGCTTCGCTTCCCAGCCTTCGCTGGAATGACGAGACTGGTTGGTAGCGAACAGATTCAACCGCCCCGCGGACAGTATCGGTCGCGCTCGGCCGGGGAGGCGCGCAGCCGGCTCTGCATGTAATAGCCGATCAGCGCGGCGATCCGGTCCGCTCCGACGCCGGCGAGAAATGGCGCGGCGTCATATTGCCAGCCGGCGATGCAGGCGGAGGCTTCGGCGGGACCGTCGGCGCAATCGACCAGCCTGCGGAACGCCCGGTGCCAGCGATCGAAGCCGTCGCGGGTCATCGGGGCGCCGTGACCGGGAATCAGCAGCCGGAAGGGTTTGGCGGCGATGGTGTCGAGCGCCGCCAGCCAGCCTTCGATGCAGGCGGTGTCCATGAAGGGCGCGTAACCGACGACGAGGTCTCCGGCGATGACCATCCCAGCCTCCGGATCGTAGAGCCAGACATCGCCCTCGGTCGCCGCATGAGGGGCGAGATTCACTTCCAGCCGGCGTCCGGCGATGGTGCGCGTGGCGTTCGCGGTGACCGGATCGGTCGGCCGGAGCGCGTCGGGCACGTCCATCGCCGCGAAATCGCCCTCGATCTCGGCGATCGTCGCGGCGTTGGCTTGGCCCGAGGCGATATAGGCCTCGGCACCGCGGCGGCTGTCGGCGAGAAAGCCGGTGAGCGCGCCCTCGATCGCCCGGCTGGCGATAATCGGGGCTTCGGGATAGCGTGCGCGGAGTTCGGCATTGCCGCCAGTATGATCAAGGTGCCAGTGGGTGTTGCCTCCCATCCTTCGACGGAGATGCGCCTCAGCCACGCTCGGCGGGACGTATCGCCCGCACCAGCCAGATCGCGCCGGGCAGCGTCACCGAGCCGTTTTCGTCGACATGCGGCGCCAGCGCCGCGCGGATAGCCGCGCGCGCCCTGGGCCGCTCGGACTCATCGAGCTCGCCCAGCGCATGGGCACCGGGGCCGATCTGGCAGGCGAATTCGGTCGCATCCTCGAGCCCGCCGCCATCGCTGAGCCCGATCGCCATCACATGCGCGGCAAAACCGATGTCGGCGAAGCCCGCATCTTCGAGAATCCCGCGGACGCGCGCCTCGTCGGCGAAGGCGAACGGCCCCGGCGCATGCGGATCGGGCGGCGGTGCCTCCGGCAGCAGCGGCCGCACCGCCATCGCCGGGACCATCGCCCACAGATTGCGGTCGGGCGCTTGCCAGAAAGCAAAGGCGAGCCGGCCTTCGGGCGCGAGATTGGCGCGGATGTTGGCGAAAGCGGCGACGGGATCGGAAAAGAACATCACGCCGAAACGCGAGACCGCCGCATCGAAGGGCGTCTCGGCGCGGAACTCGCTGGCATCGGCGACGGCGAATTCGGCGCTGCCCGTTCCCGCGCGTCGTGCCGCCTCGACCATCGGCGCGGCGATATCGATGCCGGTCACCGCCGCGCCCTTGGCGGCGAGCAACCAGGCCAGCTCTCCGCTGCCGCAGCCGATATCGAGAATGCGCTCGCCGGGCCCGGCATCGATCGCCGCGACGAGCAGGGCGGTGACCGGAGCGAGCATCGCATCGAGCCGCGCGCGATGCTCGACCCATTTGGGACCCGCCTGATCGGTCCAGTAATCGCGCTGTTCGTCATTGGGCATCGGTCGATCCTGTTCGCTGGTCCTCCTGTACGGCCGCCGGCCGGCCGGTCCGCGCCATCGCCGTTTCGGGTACCCGCGCCTCGAGCGGGTCGAGCCAGCTATCCGCCGCCATGCCGACCGCGATGCGCGGTTCCGACGGCAACAGCTCGGCATTCGCCTCCCACTGGCCGACGAGCTGCCGCGCCTCGTCGAAGGCATCGCGAAGACCCTGCGGACGGCGCAGCGCGCGGTTGACGAAGGCATCGCCGAAATAGGTCCAGTCGTTGGCGGGCGCGCAACCAAAGGACGTCCGGTCGGCCGCCGAGGCCGAGACGACGACGCTCATCGGCGTGCCGAGCGCCGGAACGAAGCTCCCCGAAAAGCAGGCATTGACGATCAGCATCCGCTTCTCGATGCCGAGTTCGGCGAGCAGCGCGCCGAGCCGGGTCGGCGACATGCCGCCGAACCCCTGATCGCCATAATGATAGGCGAGGCCGGTCGGCTGGCCATGCGCGGTGACGAACAGCAGCAGCACGTCTTCGCGCAGATCCATCCGCTCGGCGATTCCCGCCAGCGCGATCGAGAGCGCCGAAAGCGAACCGTGCGGAAGATCGTCGCTCGTGCCGTCCGGGCCGGCGAGCACGATTGTCCTGCCCTCGCCGCCATAGCGCCGCGCCAGCACCCGCGCCGCTTCGCGCGCCTCGCGGCCGAACACCGGATCGCTGTCGAGCGCCACCGAAAGCAGATAGGCATCGACGGTGCCCGGCCGCTGGGCGGCGAGCGCGCCGAGCGCGGCGGTCAGCCGCCGATGATTCTCGAGTTCGGCGATCGCCGACCCGCCGAGCGCGACCTCGAGTCCCGCATCGGCGCTCAACGCCGCTTCGGCGGGTGACAGGCGGCTGAGGAAATTCGGGAAACCCTGCCGATGTTCGATCGCCGGGCCGGACGCTTCGTCGGTGGGCTGGGCCGGGACGGGCATCGCAATAGCGGCAACCCCGAGGAGAAAGAACAGATGCAATATCCGGCGTCGCCGCGCCGACCATGCGAAAATCCGCCGCTTTCCTCGCAAGGCATGGCGATCTTCGGTGCCGGTCGCGAACATATTTGTCATTTTCAAGCCGGCCATCCAACTATAGGATAAGAACAAGTCGAGTCGGTCAAAATAATATTTCCATACCAATTTGGTATGGTGTTTTCCTGCATTCGGGTCACCGTATGGAATTTCTATAAATTACGCGGCCATAGGAGAAGATATCATGTTCACGGACGAAACCCCCATTCCGACGGCCGAAGAGTCGCAACGCGACGACGCCGAGGAATCGCGCCCTGTCGAGCTCGGCGCGACCAATCCCTTCGCGACGGTTCATATCATAGGCGGGCAGGGTGGCCAGTCCTTCTCCTTCTATGGCGGCTATGACGGCGCGATGCTCGAAAAGATCGGCTGCTGGATCGGCGGCTGGCAGATCAAGGCGGTCAAGATCTGGCTGACCAACGGAAAGGTTGCCCAGTTCGGCAATGCTGCCGGCCCCTACCAGGAATTCGCCTTCGAGAAGGGCGAGCTCGTCCAATCGATGTCGCTGTGGGGCAACGGGGCGGGAACCCGGCTCGGCGCCATCCGCTTCAAGACCAACCGCGGCCGCGAATTCTTCGCCAAGATGAACGAGTGGGGGCTCAAGCAGGAATATCCGATCGATATCGGATCGGGCCTGTGCGTCGGCGTCATGGGCCGCGCCGGATCGGACATGGATTCGATGGGCTTCGTCTTCGTCAAGCTGATCAAGCAATCGACGATGATCGAGATGAACTATCCGACGATCGGTAACGAATCGCCGAATGTCCGGCCCGAGACGCTCGCCTCGGTGACCTACGAGAACGGCCTCGACGAGCCGCAGGAATATGCGTTCGAGGCGACCAAGAAGCTGACCTACAAGGAATCCTGGTCGATCACCGCGGGGATGGAATTCGCGGTCAGCTACAAGGTGACCGCCGGCGTGCCGATCGTCGCCCAGGCCGAGGGCGGCTTTTCCTTCAAGGTCAGCGTGTCGGGCACCTACGGCCAGGAAAATACCGAGGAGAAGACCGAGACCTGGAAATTCCCGGTCAAGGTGCCGCCGCACAAGACCGTCGATGCGACGATGTCGATCGGGCGGGCCGACATCTCGCTGCCCTACAGCGCCAAGGTCAAGATCGTCACCACCGACGATGCCGAGCTGATCTTCGCCGTCAACGGCAATTACGAAGGCATCACCTATACCAAGGTCAATGTCAGCGTCCGCGATGTCGCGGCCGCGCCCGGCGCGGCGCCGCTGATCGACGAATGGCTGGAGGTCGAAAGCCGGGACTAGCGCGGCTCGGCGGCGAGCCGGGTCATCAGGATCGCGGCGCGCTTGGCCTGGCGGCGGATGCTCGGCAGGTCGATCGTCTCGCCCGGCGTGTGGCTGCCCTCGCCGGCCGGCCCGAGCCCGGCGATGCCGTCGATCCGGTCGGCGACGAAATTGATGTCGCCGGCGCCGCGCTTGAGCGGATCGAGCACCGGCTGTTCGGCCAACCCGAGATCGCGGTTGACCGCATTGAGCCGCGCCAGCAGCGCCCGGTTGCCTTCGGTCGGCGCCATCGGCGGATAGCGCAGCTCGAA